>JADLEZ010000382.1 GCA_020845855.1 Burkholderiales bacterium | reverse complement strand
CGTCCTTGCGGATCTCGAGATGGCGCAGGATGAGTGGAAGCACTCCCTGACCGACCGATCCGAAACCGACGAACACCAATTTCCCCGGAAGCCGGGCGTGCTTCTTTTCCTCGGACATTTCGCTAAAAAGCCCTCCTAGAACGACCTTGGAGTTTATCACCATCTCCCTGCGCGGAGCCCCCTTCCGCCGCCTCGCCCGCGCTGGGGTCGACACGCACGGCGCCGCACGCAGCGCGCACCTTTGCAGTCATGGCCGACTGGGCTAAATTACCAGCCCGATTCGCGAAATCGCCTGCGGGCGGCACCAGGGAGTCACCCCATGAAGCAGCCGGTGTACGAGAGCCCCGTGCGCGATGCGATCGCGCAATTGGTTGCGCGCGCACGCGCCGCGCAGCGCGTGGCCGCAAGCTACGATCAGGCGCAGGTCGACGCGATGGTCGCAGCGGCAGGCTGGGCGATCATCGAGCCGAAGCGCAATCGCACGCTCGCCGATCTCGCCGTGCAGGACACCGGCCTCGGCAACGCCGACGACAAGTTCACCAAGAACCATCGCAAGACGCTCGGCCTGCTGCGCGACCTGAAGGGCGCGAAGTCCGTCGGCGTCGTCGCGGAGCATCCGTCGCTCGGCATCGTCGAGATCGCGCGTCCGGTCGGCGTGGTCGGCGCGGTGGTGCCTTCGACCAACCCCGGCGCGACGCCCGCGAACAACATCATCAACGCGCTCAAGGGCGCGAACGCGATCATCCTCGCGCCCTCGCCCAAGGGACACTCCACGGGCATGAAGCTCCTCGAGTTCGTGCACGAGCAGCTCGCCCGGGTCGGCGCACCGGCCGATCTCGTGCAGTGTCTCCCGGCTCCGGTGTCGAAGGCGATGAGCGAAGAGCTCATGCGGCAGGTGGATCTCGTCGTCGTCACCGGCTCGCAGTCCAACGTGCGCGCCGGTTATTCGAGCGGAACGCCCGCGCTGGGCGTGGGCGCGGGCAACGTCGTGGTGATCGTCGACGGCGACGCCGATCTCGCCGACGCGGCGACCAAGATCGCGCGCTCGAAGACCTTCGACTTCGCCACGAGCTGCTCCTCGGAGAACTCCGCGGTCATCGTCGCCGCCGTGTACGACGCGATGGTGGCGCAGCTCACGCGCGCCGGCGGCATCCTGCTCACTGCCGAGGAGAAGGCCCGGCTCGCGCAGGCGATGTTCCCGAACGGCAAGCTCGGCTCGGCCACCACCGCCCAGCCGGTGGCGAAGATCTGCGCGCTCGCCGGGCTCGACCGCGCGGGGCTGCGCGCAGCGCGCTTCCTGATGGTCGAGGAGACCGGCGCCGGGCCGAAGCATCCCTACTCGGGCGAGAAGCTCTGCCCGGTGCTCACGCTCTACCGCGCGCGCGACTTCGACGACGCGTTCGCGATCACGCAGTCCATCTACGACTTCCAGGGCAACGGCCACTCGGTCGGCATCCACACCTTCGACGAGTCGCACGTCGAGCGCCTCGGCCGCGAGATGACGGTCTGCCGCGTCATCGTCAACCAGGCGCACGCCATCGCCAACGGCGGCAGCTTCGACAACGGCCTGCCCTTCTCGCTGTCGATGGGCTGCGGTACCTGGGGGCGCAACAGCTTCTCCGAGAATCTCAACTACCGCCACTTCCTCAACACGACCCGCATCGTGCGCGCCATCCCGCCGCGCGAGCCGTCGCTGGAGGAGATCTTCGGCGACTACTGGGCGAAACACGGGCGCTGACCGGCCCGCGGAGCCACCCCGATGCGCACCCTGCGTCACCACATCGACCGGCGCGCGGCCACCCAGCCCGACCGCCCCTATCTCATCGCGCCCGAGCCCGGGCGCACGATGACCTACGCCGAGCTCGCCCGGCTGTCCCGCTCGCTCACCCGCTTCCTGCTCGGGGCCGGCCTCGCCAAGGGCGACAAGGTCTCGCTCATGCTGCACAACGGCTACCAGACCGCGCGGCTGTTCCTCGGTGCGATGTACGGCGGCTTCGTCGTGCAGCCGGTGAACCTGCTGTCGCAGGGCCGCAGCCTGGAGCACGTGCTCGACCATTCCGACACCCGGCTCGTGTTCGTGGCACCCGAGTACCGCGAGCGGCTCGACGCGGCCCTGACAGCCGTGCCGCGCCCCGTGCAGGTGATCGAGATCGACGTCGACGCCGCAACGCTTGCTCTCGATGCCACGCCCGGGCCGGACACACTTCCCGGCGTCGCCGAGGACGACGACGCGCTGCTCATGTACACGTCCGGCACCACCGGGCTGCCGAAGGGCTGCATGCTGAGCCACCGCAACTGCGTGGCGGGCGGGGAGTTCACGTCGAGCGCCCACCGCCTCGGCGAGTCCGATCGCGTGCTGTGCGCGCTGCCGCTGTACCACATCAACGGGCAGATCGTGACGGCCGTCGCGCCGCTCGTGCACGGTGGCTGCGTCGTCATGCCGCATCGCTTCAGCGCGAGCGGCTACTGGGAGCTCGTCTCCACGCATCGCTGCACCTGGATCAACGTGGTGCCGACGATCATCTCCTACCTGCTCAACGGGCCCGATCCGCGCGCCGCCGGGCTCGCCATCGACCCGGTCCGCTTCTGCCGCTCGGCCTCGGCGCCGCTGCCGCCGGAGCAGCATCGCGCGTTCGAGTCGCGCTTCGGCATCGGCATCATCGAGACCTTCGGCATGACCGAGACGGCGGCGCCGTGCTTCACCAATCCGTACGACCCCGCGAAGCGCAAGCTGGGGAGCCCCGGCACCGCCTACGGCAACGAGGCGAAGATCGTCGACCCGGCCACCGGCCGCACCCTGCCGCCCGGCGAGGCCGGGGAGATGATGGTGCGCGGCGACAACGTGATGAAGGGCTACTACAAGGATCCCGACAACACCGCGAAGACCCTGGAGCCCGACGGCTGGATGCACACCGGCGACGTCGGCTACATGGACGCGGACGGCTTCGTGTTCGTGACCGGCCGCATCAAGGAGCTGATCATCAAGGGCGGCGAGAACATCGCCCCGCGCGAGATCGACGAGGCCCTGCTGCGCCACCCGGCCGTGCTGGAGGCCGCCGCGGTGGGCATCCCCGACCAGGACTACGGCCAGGAAATCCTCGCGGCAGTCGTGCTCAAACCGGGCGCTGCCTGCACGCAGGCCGAGCTCGCCGCGTTCTGCCGCGACGAACTCGGCCGTTTCAAGACGCCCAAGGTGATCCGCCTGGTGGCGGATCTGCCCAAGGGCCCCTCGGGCAAGGTCCAGCGGCTCAAGCTGCTGGAGCTCTGACCCGCCACGCGCGCGCGGCGCTCAGGGCGCGCGCAGCTTCGTCACGTCCACGTTGTCCCGCCGGCCGTCGTACATGTACGAGCGGATGCCAGCGCG
>JADLEZ010000381.1 GCA_020845855.1 Burkholderiales bacterium | reverse complement strand
TACGCCACCGCCGCGCGCAGCCAGGCGCTCGCCGCACTCACCCGGTGGCCGGCCGCATCGCAATCCTGGGCAGCCTGCGCGAGCCGGTCGCCGAGCGCCGTCCACGCGGCGACCCACGAGGTGTCGTCACCGTCGCGGATCGCGGCAATCGTCGCGAGCACCTCGCCGGCGTCGGCCGCGCCGTAGGGGGCGTGGCCGAGCGCGATGCGCGTCTCGAAGTCGAAGCCGCCGTCGGCGAAGAAGCCGGACGCGAAAATGGAGTTGCCGCTCATCGCTGCCTCCGGTCCGATAGGTCCGTGGATGCACCCCGCTGGCTCACGCGGCGAGTATAGCCCGTGGCTGCCACGCGGCCGTCCTTCACATACTCGATCCAAGCTCCAGCGGCAGGTGCGTCACGCCGTTGAAGCTTACGAGCGACACGCGTCCCGCCGAGAATGCAATCTCGGTCAGCGACGCGTTGCGCAGGACGCGCATGAACTGCGCCATGCGGTCCACCGGCAATTCGAGCACTTCCGCGGCTGCAGCGGCGATGACGCCGGCCGACGTGACCGCCAACACCGTCCGGCCGCGCTGCGTGTGCCCGGTGAGCTCGCGTAACCAGTCCGCCACTTCACGGCGAAACGCTGCCGCGCTCGGTCGTGCGCCGAGCCGGACGCGGCCCTGCGTCCACGCCGCGATGGTGGTGTCGTAGTGGCGCAACTGCTCGTTGCGCGACAGCGCCGACATCTGCGCGGCAGTGAGACCGCACACTTCCTCGGCCGCGCGCAGGATCTCGGTGGCTTCGGCAAATTCGTCGAGGCGCGGCGCCGGCACCGGCGCCGGCGCCGGCGCGCCGGGCAGCGCGGCGAGAACACCCGCCGCGGTCGCCGCGTGCCGCCGCTTGGGGCCGACCTGCACCTCGTCGAAACGCGCGCCCGCGCGCACGAAGTGGTCGCCGGTGGCGACGGCCTGCCGCTCTCCGAGCTCCGTCAGCGCATCGTAGGTTGCCGCGCCAAAGCTCGCCTGGCCGTGGCGCAGGAGCCATAGCACGCTCAATGGGCTACCCTGCGCGCCGCGGGTCTTGCTCGCCCTCGAGGCGGCCCGGTGCGTTCGACGCCGATGACGTGCTCGGCGGCCATGGGCATTTTCAGCTCGCGGGCTTCATCAGCACCTTGATCGAGTCGAGCGAATCGGCCACTTTGATCGCCTCGTCCCATTGCTCGAGCGCGTATCGGTGGGTGACGATGCCCTTCGAGGTGACAAGTCCGCGGGAGAGGAGGTCGATCGCGATCGGGTAGCAGTAGGGGCCCAGGTGCGCGCCGCGCAGATCGAGCTCCTTGCGGTCGCCGATGATCGACCAGTCCGCTGTCGTATCCTTGCCGAACACGGAGAACTCGACGAAGCGTCCGAGCTTGCGAATGAGCTCGAGGCCCTGCACTACGCCGGTGGGCGATCCGGTGGCCTCGATGTAGACGTCGCAGCCGTAGCCGCTGGTCAGCGCGCGCACGGCCTTCGCCGCGTCCTCTTTTTCCGGATTGATCACGACGTCGGCGCCGAAGCGCCGGGCGAGCTCGAGGCGCTCGGCGACCAGGTCGATCACGACGAGCTTGCGCGGCGTCTTGAGATGCGCGACCTGAACCATCATCAGCCCGATCGGCCCTGCCCCGGCGATCACGACCACGTCGTCGAGCTGGATGTCGCCGCGCTGCACCGCGTGGATCGCGCAGGACAGCGGCTCGATGATGGCTGCGTCGTCGAGCGGCATCTCGTGCGGGATCTTGTGGACGATCGCGGTAGAGGGGAGCCGCATGAACTGCGCCATGCCGCCGTCGGCAACCTCGCGCTGGAAGCCGAAAATGTTGTGAACCTCGCACATCCAGTATTGGCCCGAACGGCAGTAGCGGCACTTCTCGCAGGGGACGATCTGCTCGGCGATGACGCGATCGCCGTTCACGACGCCGAAGTGCAGGGCTGCGCCCTCGCCCAGGATTTCGACCTGGCCGAAAAATTCGTGGCCGGGCACGACGGGCGCCTTGACCCACGGGCTCGTCCCGCTCCAGAACATCTTGGCGCCGGACCAGCACTTGCAGTCGCTCGCACAGATGCCGCAGGCGGCGATGCGAATGACGAGCTCGTTGCGGCCCGGGGCGGGCTTGCGGACCTGCTCGACGCGATAGTCCTTGGGACCGTGGCAGACCACCGCGGTCATCGCTTCGGTGGGAATCATGAGTGGGCTTTAGGAACGAGGCGCGGGCGTCCGCGCCCATTATGCGCCGACCCGACGCGATGTCGCCGGAAGCGCCTTCGCCAGCGGGCGGCGCGCCGCTGTGCGTTCGCGCAGCACTTCGCGCGCGGTCGCTTCGTCGGTAACCAGGCCGGAGAGCAGGCCGCTCGCGAGCGTCGCGCGGATCGCGGCGGCCTTGTCGATGCCGCCCGCGACACCGATCACGCGCCGGCCGCGCAATTCCGACAGCCGCAGGCTGATCGACCGCGCCGCCATGTCGCAGCGCACCTCCCGGCCTTGCCCGTCGAAGAACTGCCCGAGCACCTCGGCGACGACGCCCAGCGCCTTGAGGGCCTTGCGCTCCCTCGCGTAAATCGCGGGCGTGTTGCTCAAATTGCCGATGCCCACCATCAAGACGTCGGTCCGGCACGCCCGCTCGAGCACGTCGCGGACGACACGCTGGGCGCGGAAGATCTCGGCATCGTCGACCGAGTCGACGAAGAACGGTGCGGGGACGAAATAACCGGCGCCGCCGGTGCGCTCGGCGAAGCGGTAGATCACGTCGAACGGGTTCGCCGTCGAGCGCCGCGTGAGGCTGCCCAGTATCGACACGAACGACGCGCGAGGACGTGCGATCCGCGGCAGCGCTTCAGCGACGGCGGCTAGCGTCCGACCGTGGCCGACGCCGACCGAGGCGCCGGGATGCTGGTCCAGGTACTGGTGCAGCAGCAAGCCGGCCGCCGCTCCAAGCCCCCGCAGCAGCGGCCCGTCGGCCGCCGCCGACCCGGTGTCCGACGGCGTGACGCGTGCGAGCCCTAGCCCGAAAGCGCTCTTCAGGCGCTCCTCGAGCAGCACGCATTCGCCCGCGCCGCCTTCGACGAACACCTTGACCGAATTCTGTCGATGCGCCTGCGCGATCAGGCGATGCACCTTGACCCGGGACAGCGCGAGGTGCTCGGCCACCTGCGCCTGCGTCAACCCGTGGACATAGTAGAGCCATGCGGCGCGGACCGCGAGTGCGGGCTCCTGCGCGTCGGTCACCGGCTTTCCCTGTCGGATGCTTTACTGTACATTTGTTCGCAGAATATAATTAATTTCACGACCTCGCAACGAAAGCAGGCGGGATTCCACTCCGGTGGCGAAGGCTTCCTCGACAGCGGGTATATCGTCGCCGACGCTCCGGGCGCGCACGCGGAGCTGGTGCAGGTGCTCGCGCATTTTCCTGCGCTTGCGGCGGACACGCTTGAATGCCTATCCGCGCCAAGCCACGCTTCAAGCACAACGGATGCGGTTGAGCCGGCAGGCTCGCTCGCAGCGTGCCCGGGACGGTCCCACCGGAGGATTGGCGACAGACGAAGGTCTATGACGAGAGGAGAGCAAGCCATGACGACATCCCGACGTTCGGTTCTGAAGGCCGGCCTTACGGCCAGCGCGGCCGCGGCACTGCCACGATTTGCGATCGCCCAGGCCGACAACCGGCCGACGATCCGCATCGCCGTGCAGCAGATCTCGACCACGAACACGCTGGAGCCACTTCGCGAGCAATCGAACGTCGGCTACCGGATCCAGCCGAGCTTTCTCGAATGCCTGATCGAGAAGGACCTGCAGCGCGATCTGCAGGAGATTCCGGGCCTCGCGACGAAATGGACGCGGATCGACGACCGCACGATCGAGTTCACGCTGCGGCAGGGTGTGAAGTTCCACAACGGCGACGAGTTGACGGCCGAGGACGTGGCCTTCACCTTCGGCAAGGAGCGGATGTTCGGCAGCGGCGCGCCGGCGAGTGTCGGCAATACCAAGGAGCTGCCGGCGGAGGTGGTCGCCGTCTCCAAGCGCTTCTGGGGCGACTTCGAAAAGATCGAGGTGCTCGGCAAGCACCGGCTTCGCTTCACCGTCAAGACGCCCGACGTGACGCTCGAGGCGCGCATCGGCCGCTCCGGCTCCGAGATCATCTCCCGGCGCGCGTTCTCCGAGGCGAAGACCTGGCTCGACTGGGGACGCCGGCCGGTCGGCACCGGGCCCTACCGCATCGTCGATCTGCGGCCGGAGGTTTCGCTCACGATGGAGGCGTTCGACGACTACTGGGGGGGCAGGCCGCCGATCAAGCAAATCCGGTACATCGTCGTCCCCGAGGTCGCGAGCCGCATCAACGGGCTGTTCTCGGGCGAGTACGACTTTGCCTGCGACATCCCGCCCGACCATGTCGAAGAGGTCATTCGCAACAACCGCTTCGACATCTCCGGCGGCCTCGTCACCAACCATCGGATCGTTTGCTTCCAGAAGGATCATCCCGAGCTCAAGGATCCGCGCGTGCGCCGCGCGATGTGCCATGCGATCGACCGCCAGCTCATCGTCGATTCGATCTGGGGCGGCCGCACGCGCGTGCCGAAGGGACTGCAGTGGGAGTTCTACGGCCAGATGTTCCTGCCCGACTGGAACGTGCCGGCCTACGACAAGGCGCTGGCCAAGCGCCTGCTGCAGGAGGCCGGGTACAAGGGCGGCGCGATCCCCTACCGGGTGCTGAACAACTACTACCCCAACGAGGTGGCGACCGCGCAGGCGATGGTCGAGATGTGGCGCGAGGTCGGAGTCAACGTCGAGATCCAGATGAAGGAGAACTGGACGCAGATTCACGAGCGCACCCCGGCGCGCGGCCTGCGCGACTGGTCGAACAGCGCGCTGTACAACGATCCGGTGTCGTCGCTGGTCAACCAGCACGGACCGCGCGGCTCGCAGCAGATCAACGCCGAATGGGTCAACGCCGAGTTCAACACGCTGTCCGGCGAGCTCGAGACGTCGACGGACCGCGCGCGGCGCAAGGCCGTATTCCGGCGCATGCTCGAGATCATCGAGCGCGAGGATCCCGGTTACACCGTACTGCACCAGACGGCGATTTTCACGGCCAAGCGCAAGGACATGGGCTGGAAGGCCTCGCCGTCGTTCGCGATGGATTTCCGCGCTCCCAACTTCAAGGCCCGAATCTGAGCGCACCGCGCGACATGGCGCCACTGGTTGCGATCCGCGGGCTGACGGTCGACTTCGACGCGGGCAACCGCGTCGTCCGGGTGCTCCACGGCATCGATCTCACCGTTCATCGCGGCGAGGTGCTCGGCCTGGTCGGGGAGTCCGGCTCGGGCAAGAGCGTCACCTGGCTCGCGGCGCTGGGCTTGCTGGGCCCGCGCGCGCACGTACGTGGCACCGTGGAATTCGCCGGGAAGGATCTCGTCACCGCATCGGTCGGCACGCTGGAAGGGGTGCGCGGCCGGCGCATCGCCATGATCTTCCAGGATCCGGCCAGCGCCCTGAACCCGGTCCATCGCATCGGCCGGCAACTGGGCGAGGCACTGGCGCTCCATCGCGGCCTCGGCGGCGCGGCGGCAAAGGCCGAAGCCAAGCGGCTGCTGGACCGCGTCGGCATCGGCGATGCGACCCGCCGCCTCGCCGACTATCCGCATCAGTTGTCGGGCGGCCAGAACCAGCGCGTGATGATCGCCATGGCACTCGCGGGCGAGCCCGATCTGTTGATTGCGGACGAGCCGACCACCGCGCTCGACGCGACGATCCAGGCGCAGATCCTGGACTTGCTGCGAACGCTGCGCAAGGATGCCGGCATGTCGATCGTGCTGATCAGCCACGACTTGGGCGTCGTTGCGGAGAACAGCGATCGCATCGCGGTCATGTACGCGGGCCGCATCGTCGAGGAGGCGCCCATCGCGGACCTCTTCGCCAGGGCAGCGCATCCGTATACGCGCGGCCTTCTCGAAGCGCTGCCGGACCTCGACGGGCCGTTGCGTCCTCTCGTCGCGATCCCCGGCACCGTACCGCAGCCCGGGGCCGCGCCGCCGGGTTGCAGCTTCGCGCCGCGCTGCTCCCGCGCGATCGCCGCGTGCAGCGACGAAGTTCCCCGCCGC
>JADLEZ010000380.1 GCA_020845855.1 Burkholderiales bacterium | reverse complement strand
GCCACCGATCCTTCACGCGTGATCATCTTGCTTCCTCCCTATCGATTGCACGGTCGACGAGCACGACCGGAACGCCGAGCGAGCAGCGCTCGACGCGCGCCGCCACGCCCCAGGCTCGCTCGATGAGTCCCGCGTTCAGCGTGGCCCGCGGCTCGCCCGCGGCCAGCAGACGGCCGCGGGCCAACACCACGATGAGGCTGCAAAAGCGCAGCGCCAGGTTGAGGTCGTGGATCGCGACCAGCGCGATGCAGCCTTCCCGGCGTGTCACCTCGCGCACGGTGTCCAGCACGCGCAGTTGCCAGCGCAGGTCGAGCGCGCTCGTCGGCTCGTCCAGCAGCAGCAATCGCGGCGCGCGCACCATCACCTGCGCGAGACCCACCATCTGGCGCTGGCCGCCGGACAACTCGTCCAGCCGACGCAACGCGAGCGCGCGCAGCGCGAGCCGGTCGAGCACGCCTTCCACCGCGGCCTCGACCTGCGCTGCGTCCACGGCGCGCCCATCGGCACGCAGCGCCGCCCGCACCGCCTCGTACACGACGAGCGCGTTGCCCTGCGGCGGCAGTTGCGGCAGATAGCCCACGCGCCGCAACCGCCGGGCGGCGTCGAGGCGCGTCAGATCCTCACCGCCGAAGCGCACGCTGCCTCGCGCGCGACACAGGCCGGCGATGCCCTTGAGCAGCGTGGACTTGCCGGCGGCGTTGGCGCCGACCACCGCCGCCAGCGTCCCCGGGAACAGCGGCGGCAGGCTGATGCCCGTGACGACCTCGCCGCGGCCGTAGCCGGCGCAAAGACCCTCGACCTCGAGGCCCGCCGCGCGCACGGGACTACCCTCCGCGCTTCGCGCTCCGGGGCTGATTCGCACTTGGGAGCGGCCCTGCGCGCTCACTGGACTACCCTTCGCGCTGTCGCGCTTCGGGGCAATTCGCCCTTGGGGCGGCCCTGCGGGCTCATGTCCGCTGCCGGCGACCGAGGATCAGCATCACGAACAGGGGAACGCCGACCAGCGCGGTGACGATGCCGATCGGCAGCACCACGCCGGGCACGATCGTCTTGCTCGCGATCGAGGCGAGCGACAGCATGAGCGCGCCGGCCAGCGCCGCACCGGGCAGGAACAGGCGATGATCCTCGCCCAGGAGCAGCCGCGCGATGTGCGGCCCCACGAGGCCCACGAAGCCGATCGTGCCGACGAAGGCGAGCGCGGTCGCGGCGAGCAGGCTCACGCGCAGCAGCACGACGAGGCGCAGCCGCTCCACCGCCACGCCGATGCTGCGCGCTTGCTCCTCGCCTCCGCGCAGCGCGGTCAGCGCCCACACGTGACGCGAAGATGCCACGAGGCACGCCGCCAGCACGACGGCGACGACGGCGATCTTGGGCCAGGTCGCGCGCGCGAGGCTTCCCATCGTCCAGAACACGATCTGCTGCAACGCGTCGCTGTCGGCGACGAACTGCAGCAGCCAGCCCAGCGCCTCGAAGGCGAACAGCAGCGCGATGCCGAACAGCACGACCGTGTCCACCGCCGCGCCGTGCGTGCGCGCCAGCACCTGGATCAGCAGCGTGGTGCCGGCGGCGAAGGCGAACGCGAGAACCGGGATCGCGACGTGCCCGCCGAGGCCGAACGCGCCGAAGCCGAGCACGATGGCAAGCGACGCCCCGAAGGTCGAGGCCGCGGCAATGCCGAGCGTGAAGGGGCTCGCCAGCGGATTGTTCAGCACCGTCTGCATCTCGGCGCCGGACAGGCCGAGCGACGCGCCGACCAGCAGCGCCATCACCGCGTAGGGCAGGCGCACGTCCCACAGGATCACCGCCTCCGCCTTTCCGAGGCTCGCCGGATCGAGCAGGCCGCGCAGGATGTCGCTTGGCGGGAATGGCGAGGGTCCCGTGGCCACGTCGGCGACGAAGAAGAGCACGAGCGCGAGCGCCAGTGCGCCGAGCATGAGCAAACGCAGGCGGATGAACCGCCGATAGCCGGCGGCAAGCGCCAGGGCCGACACCTACTCGAGCCCGATCCAGTAGGTGCCGGCGAGCGGCACCGGCTGGAAGCGCGCATAGGCCGCGCGCAGTGTCGCCTCGGGGTCCATGTCGGCGAAGCGCTGCGGGTGCAGCCACTTGGCCGTCGCCTGCACGGCCACCACGTTGAAGGGCGAGTTGTAGAAGTGGTGCCAGATCGCGTAGGCGCGGCGATCGCGAACCGCCGCCAGGTCCGCGATGCCGGTCCGCTGCAGCGCCCGGCGCAGCGACGCGCGCGCGACCTCCGGCGCCGCACCCGCACCAAGCACGATACGCCCGGGCGGCTCGCTCGCGCCGGCGTTGCCGATCGCGGTTCCGATGTAGACCGCGGGCTGGTTACGCAGCAGGTATTCCAGGCTCAGCGTGCCGAAGCTGCCGGGAATCAGCGCGCTTGCGATGTTGCGCCCGCCGGCGAAGTCGACAAACCGGCCCATCATGCCGTTGGCCATCGTCGCGCAGCATTCGGCGGCGAGGCCGACACGGTTCTCGATGAACACCGTGGGCGCCGGCGCGCCGGCCGGCGGCAGGCGGTCGGATACGCGCTGCAGTTCGGCCTGGTAGAAGCCGGCAAAGGCGGCGGCCTCGGCCCGCCGGTCCAATGCGATGCCGAGGAGCGTGATGCTGCGCGGCGTGTTGGCGAGCGGCTCCTTACGAAAGTCGACGAAGAGCACGGCGACCCCGGCCTTTTCCAGTCGCGCGATCGTCTCGCGATCCTTGGGAGTCGGCCCGTGGCCTTCGAGGCCGAAGATCGCGAGGTCGGGGGCAAGCGCCAGCGCAGCCTCGATACTGAAGCTCTCGCCGGTGCCGCGGCCGACACGCGCGATGCGGTCGATCGCGGGCAGCGCGGCCTTGTACTGGGCGTAGCCGGCCGGGTCGTAGCGCTCGAACTCGCCCATCATCCCGACTACACGCTGCGTCGGGTCGCGCTCGAGGATGGCGAGCGCGGCGATCACGCGGCCTTCGCCGAGTACGATGCGCTGCACCTTGGCCGGGAGCACGACGCTGCGGCCGGCGAGGTCGGTGACGGTTTCTGCGGCGCCGAGCGGCGCGATGGCGAGCAGCAGCACCGCAACGAGCGCCCGCATCAGAACCGCCACGCGAGGTTGACCCAGACGTTGCGTCCCGGGTCGGGGTAGCCGAGGAACATGCCGCGATCGGTGCTGAAGCCGTAGGTCGCCTGGTCGAAATAGAACTGGTCGAACAGGTTGCGCACGCCGATGCCGATACGCAGGCTGTCGTCGCGCTGCGGCAGCCACGAGAGGTAGATGTCGTTCACACCGTATCCGGCCTTGCGCGCCGGGGTGGAAGCGCCGGCGGGCGTGTACTCGACCTCCTGCACGAAGCGCCCGTTCCAGCCCGCCACCAGATTCCACTGGGGGATCTCGTAGCGGACCGCCGCGAGCCAGGTAACGCCGATGGTGGTGCCCAGGCTGAAGTCGCCGTCGCCCAAGTCGTAGCCGTTGAGCTTGGGACGCGCGTCGGCCACCGACAGGTCCACGCGCAGCGGGCCCTTGCGGTACCCGGCAGCCAGCTCGAAGCCGTTGGACGTCACCTTGCCGGCGTTCTCTCGCGTGGCCGTCGCCGGGGGGCCGTCGCGGTACACGAGGCTTAAGTAGTCCGAGATCTCCATGCGGAAGATCGATCCTTTGAGCGACCACGTCCCGTCGTCGTAGGCCACGCCGAGCTCGTAGTTGTCGGCGCGCTCGGGATCCAGGTCCGGCGCGTTGCGGTAGATGAGCGGCCCCGGGCCGTTGTCGAGCATGAAGATCTCCTTGGGCCCGACGCCGCGCAGCGTGCTCGACACACCGACCCATACGGCCAGCGGGCGCGTCACCTGCAAGGTCAGGTTGGCGTTCGGCGACAGGCCGTTGCTCGTGTAGGACTGGCCGTGGTTGTCGTCGTACCGGTACCAGTCGTAGCGCGCGCCCAGCTCCAGTGTCCACGCACCGCCGAAGGGGATGCCGGTTTCGGCGAAGATGCCAGTGACATCGGTGGTTTCCTTGCTGGTGTTGCCTTGGTAGCCGGTGCGGGTGGGGTTGATCGCCGAGGCCTCCCGATCCTGGTAGTTGAGGCCGTAGCGCAGCGGCGTGCTGCCGATCAGCGAGCGCAGCAGCAGGTTGGCGCCTGCCGTCTCCAGCCGCTCGCCGAAGGTGTAGCCGGGCGGCTTGCCGAAGACCGGAACGCTGCCGCCGTTGGTGCGCTTGTTCTCCACGTCGTCGAAGAACGCCACCAGGTCGAGCGACGGCAGCTTGCCTTCGCCGTCGTAACGGTAGCCGGCCGTCCAGGTGCTCTGATCGAGCGTCTGCGGCATCGGCACGTTGCTGCCCGGGAAGCCCACCATGTGCGGCCGCGGATAGCGCACGCCCTCGTCCTCGAGCCCGAGGTAGCGGAACGACAACCGGTGCAGCGGCGCGATTTGCAGGCCGGTCTTGAACAAGCCGCTGACCTGCGTCGATCCGGTGTTGCTCTGCACCTGCCCGTTGCCGGCCTCGTAGTCGGCCGTATCGCGGCGCTTGAGATACGCGACGAAGTCGAGCGCGCTGTCGGCCGCCAGGCCGTAGACCGCTCCGCCCGCTTCCCAGCCGTCGTTGCTTTCGGCTCCGCCGAGCGCCAGGGCGCCGAAGGCACGGCCGGCGAGGAGCAGATCGCGTGCGTCCTTGGTGGTCATGCGCACCGACCCTGCGAGGCCGCCCGGACCGATGCTCGCCAGCGTGCCACCCTTGTCGATCTCGATTCGCTTCATCATCATGGGATCGATCAGCACGCGACCCTGATGGTGAAAGACGTTGCCCCCCTGCGGCACGCCGTCGAGGGTGACGTTGAGCATCGTGTCCTCGATCTCGCGCACGTAGATTTTTTGCGCGATGGCGTTGCCACCGCCGCCGACGGCGACGCCGGTCTCGTCTTGCAGGGTCTCGCGCGTGTCGCGCGGCGCGGTTTCGGCGATCTGCCGCGCCGTCACCGTGACCGTCGAATCGCTGAATGCCTGCGCCGTGACCTCTACCTTGGGCAGGATCGCAGCCTCCGGTCCTGCCTCGCGCGCTGGCGCCGCCACGCGTTGCACCACATACTTTCCCGGCTCGCTCGGCACCGCTTCGAGCCCGCTGCCGGCCAGCAGCGCGGCAAACCCCGCGTCGACCGTGTAGCGGCCCGACAGCATGGGGGCCGTCTTGCCTTGGGTCAGCGCGTCGGGCGCCGTGACCGCAACACCGGCGGCGCCGGCGAAGTTTTGCAACGCGACCGCGAGCGGGCCGGCGGGCATGTCGAAACGCCGCACGATGCGGGTGGCGTCGTTGGGAGGCGCCGACGCGGCCCAGGCGGCCGATCCCGCGTCGAGTGCGAGCGCCACGAAGGTCGCCGCGAGCCAGGCCGCAAGGTGTCCGCCCTCGCGGAGGGGTGCTGTAGTCATAGATAATACGAACGCAAATGCGAATGATTGCTATTTCATTTTGTCGGTACGACAAGTCCGTTGTCAAGCCCCACCTCCGAGCCCCTCCGGCGAAGCGCGAGGCACGTACCACGCACGACCATGCCTACCTTGGGGCGGGGAAGGGATAGAATTCACCCATTCCGTACTTCGCCGACCATGATCGCGTTACGTCTCCTGCCCGCCGCCGCGCTCGCGCTGTACGCCGCGGCGGCGCCTGCCGCCGCGCCCGACCCCGCCTACGCCGACGACCTCGCCAAATGGCGCGCGCGCGCCGACGCGAATCTCACGCGCGAGCGCGGCTGGCTGTCCATCGTGTCGCGCGACGAACTCTCCCCCGGCACCTACAAGATCGGCTCGGGGCCGGGCAACCAGATCGTGCTGCCCAAAGGTCTCGCGCCCGCCAACCTCGGCACGGTCACGGCGGAGAAGGACAAGGCGCGGCTGACACTCGTCAACGGACAGAAGATGACGGTCGTCACGAGGGAGAACGACGGCGAGGAGTTCAGCGCGCGCGATCTCGTGACCGGCGCGACGCGTCTGGAATGGGTCACGAACGGCCGCCTGTCGCTGCAGTTCGTCAAGCGCGAGGACGGCAAGATCGTCGTGCGCGCCGCCGACCGGGACTCCCCGCGCCGCAAGGGATTCACCGGCCGAGTGTGGTATGAGCCCAAGGCGGATTACAAGGTGCCCGCGAAGTTCACGCGGCTGCCCGACGGCGCCACCATCCCCATCGCCAACGTGCGCGGGGAGATCAGCTACGAGAAGGTCGCGGGCACGCTCGAGTTCACCGTCAACGGGCAGAAGATGTCGTTCGACGCGCTCGACGACGAGGGCGCGCTGTTCGTCATCTTCCGCGACGCGACCAGCAACGCGACGACGTACCCGCCGGGGCGCTTCCTGGCCGTCGAGAAGCCCAAGGACGGCGGGCAGTGGATCGTCGACTTCAACCGGGCGTACAACCCGCCGTGCGCGTTCTCGGCGTTCACCACCTGTCCGCTGCCGCCGCCGCAGAATTGGCTCAAGGGCGAGGTCGCCGCGGGCGAAAAGTACGCCGGGCGCAAGAGCTAGCAGGTCGATGCAAAAGGCGTCCGAGCAGTCCTCGGATGACGAGGAAGCTCAAGTTGCACCTTTTGCATCGAGGTTGATTCCAGGCGCTCGCCCTAGGGGCGGCCCGTCGGGCGACCGCCGAAAACAGCACGAAACGACGCGCGTTGTGCGCACACCGTCGCCCTCGTAGCTCACGTCCGGCGGTAGCTCAGCGCCTCGGCGACGTGCCGTGGCGCAATGGCGTCGACGCCCGCGAGGTCGGCGATAGTGCGCGCGACCTTGAGCACGCGGTGGTACCCGCGCGCCGAGAACGCGAGGCGCTGCATCGCGTTGCCGAGCAACGCCGCGCCTTCGGCCTCGGCGACGCAAAGCTGCGCGACCTGCCCCGCCGACAGCCGGGCGTTCGCGCATCCCTGCCGCGCGCGCTGGCGCTCGCGCGCCGCCACCACCCGCGAGCGCACCGCCGCCGAGCCCTCGCCCGGAACCGCCGCGAGCTCGCTCGCCGACAGCGAAGGCACCGTAAGCGAGAGGTCGACGCGGTCAAGCAGCGGCCCCGACACGCGCGAGCGGTAGCGCGCGATCTGCTCCGCCGTGCAGCGGCAGCGCGCGCTCGCGTCGCCCGACCAGCCGCAGGGGCACGGGTTCATGGCCGCGACCAACTGGAATTGCGCGGGAAACGAGGCGTGGCGCGCTGCGCGCGACACGTGGATGACGCCGGACTCGAGCGGCTCGCGCAGCACTTCGAGCACGCGCCGGTCCCACTCGGGCAGCTCGTCCAAGAACAGCACGCCGTGGTGCGCGAGCGAGATTTCACCCGGGCGCGGATTGCCGCCGCCGCCGACCAGCGCCACCCCGCTCGCCGTGTGATGCGGCGCGCGAAACGGCCGCTTGCCCCAGCGCGCGGGTACGAAACGCCCGGCGATCGACGCGATGGCGGCGACTTCGAGCGCCTCTTCCTCGGTGAGCGGCGGCAGCAACGCGGGCAGGCGTTGCGCGAGCATCGACTTGCCGGTGCCGGGCGGGCCGGTGAGCAGCAGCGAATGACCGCCTGCCGCGGCGATCTCGAGCGCGCGCCGCGCGTGTGCCTGACCGCGTACGTCGGCAAGGTCGAGCGCGGCCGCATCGGCAACGGCGGGCGGCGCCACGGCCGCGGGCAACAGCGCGCGCGCCGCAAGGTGCGCGCACACGGCAAGCAACGAGTGTGCGCCGTATACCGTCGCGTCCTGCACCAGGGCCGCCTCCCCCGCCGAGGCGTCGGGCAACACGAACGCACGACCGTCGCGCCGCGCATACAGCGCCATGGCGAGCGCGCCGCGCACCGCGCGCAACTCGCCCGTGAGCGCCAGCTCGCCGGCGAACTCGTAGCGCGGCAGATCGTTGCCGGGAATCTGCCCGGTGGCTGCGAGAATGCCGAGCGCGATGGGTAGGTCGTAGCGTCCGGACTCCTTGGGCAGGTCCGCGGGGGCCAGATTCACGGTCACCTTGCGCGCGGGCACCTCGAACTGCGCGTTCTGCAACGCAGCGCGCACGCGGTCGCGCGCTTCGCGCACCTCGGTATCGGGCAGACCCACGACATGGATGCCCGGCAACCCGCCCGCGACGTGCACCTCCACCGTGACGCCGACGGCGGTGACGCCGCAAAGGGCGCGGCTGTGGACGATCGCGACGGACATGCGGCGAGCTTGGCGCCGCTTTCGCGCTTCCGCATTCGGCCATGCGGCCGAGCCTTCGGCCCGCTATGAAGACGCAGGCGTGTCGGGCTTGCCCTCGATCTGCGCGACCCGCGCTTCCAGCCGCTCGAGCTTCTCGCGGGTCTTCGCGAGGACCGCGGCTTGCGTGTCGAACTCCTCGCGCGACACGACGTCGAGGCGCGAGAGCCCGCTTTGCAACATCGCCTTCACGTTCTTCTCGATGTCGCGCGCGGGGCTCGCCTCCATCGCCTTGCCGATGCGCGCGGCGAGGTCGTCCAGCATCTTGCTGTTGAAGTTCTGCATGAAGCCAAGTCTAGCAAAGACGCGGTCGCCCCAGCTTGGCGCGAACGCGCGGCAAGCGCGCACCGTCACGGTGCGACAGCCCGGTGCGCGACGCGCAAGGCATCTCGCCATCGTGTCGCAATCAATTGATTGGAAACGGTAATTCTCATTGGCACACGGAGTGCTAACGAGCCGTGGAGACTGCTTTCGCTTACCGAAGGATTGCGACAATGAAACTCGTAACTGCCGTCATCAAGCCGTTCAAGCTCGACGAAGTGCGCGAGGCCCTGTCGGACATCGGCGTGCAGGGCATCACCGTCACCGAAGTGAAGGGCTTCGGCCGCCAGAAGGGCCATACCGAGCTCTACCGCGGCGCCGAGTATGTCGTCGACTTCCTGCCCAAGGTGAAGATCGAAGCGGCGGTGAAGGACGACCTCGTCGACCGCGCCATCGAGGCGATCGAGAAGGCCGCCAACACCGGCAAGATCGGCGACGGAAAGATATTCGTCTTCGACCTCCTGCAGGTCGTGCGCATTCGTACCGGCGAAACCGGCGCGGACGCGCTTTGAGGGAAGCGACTCCAATGAAGAAAATCGTCATGCTGCTCGCCGTGCTGGGTGCGCTCGGACTCGCGGCGCCCGCGATGGCGCAGGACAAGCCCGCGGCGCCCGCGGCAAGCGCGCCCACCGCCGCGACTTCGGCAGCGGCTCCCGCCGCGGCTGCGTCGGCGACGCCCGCGCCTACCCCCAACAAGGGCGACGTGGCGTGGATGCTGGTGTGCACCGCGCTCGTGCTGCTGATGAGCGTGCCCGCGCTCGCCTTGTTCTACGGCGGCATGGTGCGCAGCAAGAACGTGCTCTCCGTGCTGATGCAGGTGTTCGTGGTGTTCTCGCTCATCACCGTGCTGTGGTGCGTGTACGGCTACAGCCTCGCCTTCACCGAGGGCAACGCGTACTTCGGCGGCTTCGACAGGCTGTTCCTCAAGGGCGCGGTCATCGACGCGGTCAAGGGCGAGTACGCGATGGCCGCCACGTTCTCCAAGGGTGTCGTGATTCCCGAGATCGTGTTCGTCGCGTTCCAGGCTACCTTCGCCGCGATCACGGTGTGCCTCATCCTCGGCGCGTTCGCCGAGCGCATCAAGTTCTCGGCGGTGCTCGCGTTCGGCGTCCTGTGGTTCACGTTCTCGTACCTGCCGATCGCGCACATGGTCTGGTTCTGGCCCGGCCCCGACGCGTTCACCGACGCCAACGCCGCCAAGGTCGCCACCGAGAAGGCGGGCCTGATCTGGCAGATGGGCGCGCTCGACTTCGCCGGTGGCACGGTCGTGCACATCAACGCCGGCGTCGCGGGCCTCGTCGGAGCGTACGTGCTCGGCAGGCGCATCGGCTTCGGCCGGGAGGCGATGGCGCCGGGCAACCTGCCGCTGACCATGATGGGCGCGTCGCTGCTGTGGTTCGGCTGGTTCGGCTTCAACGCGGGCTCGGCGCTGGAAGCGAACAACGTCGCGGCGCTCGCGTTCCTCAACACCTTCCTCGCGACGGCGTGCGCGGTGCTGGCGTGGACGCTCGGCGAGTGGATGTTCAAGGGCAAGCCTTCGATGCTCGGTGCCGCGTCGGGAGCAGTCGCGGGCCTCGTCGCGATCACGCCGGCGGCGGGCAACGTCGGTATCCCCGGCGCGTTCGTGATCGGGTTTGCCGCGGGCTTCGTCTGCCTGTGGGGCGTGAGCGGCTTGAAGCACATGCTCAACGTCGACGACACGCTCGACGTGTTCGGCGTGCACGCGGTCGGTGGGATCATGGGCGCCATCCTCACCGGCGTGTTCGTGTCCCCGGCGCTGGGTGGCCCCGGCTTCGTCACCGACTGGGTGAAGGGCGACGTCGGCTTCACGAGCATCGGCGAGCAGGTGTGGACGCAGGCCAAGGCGGTCGGCGTCACCGTGGCGTGGTCCGCGGTGGTCGCCTACGTCTCGTTCAAGATCGTCGACTTCACCATCGGCCTGCGCGTGGCCGAAGAGCAGGAGCGCGAGGGCCTCGACATCAGCTACCACGGCGAGTCCGCGTATCGGAGCTAGGG
>JADLEZ010000379.1 GCA_020845855.1 Burkholderiales bacterium | reverse complement strand
CTTCGGCTGGCCCTGCGGCTGCTGGTCGTTCGCGTAGAAGCCGACGCCGAACGCGGGCGTGCGCCGCTCGTCGAGGCCGGTTCGGCGCGCGGTCACCGCCGCGGTTTCGGTGACCAGGTTCTCGATGTCGGTGCGCTGCACGCCGGTGGCGTAGGTGTCGATCCAGCCCGCGGGCGTGGGCGGGCGCACGAAGCGCAGGTCCGCCTGCTGCACCTTCGATTCGATCCTGCCGCTCACGTACATCTGCAGCGCCCGGCCGTCGACGTTCATGTCGCTGTACGACGCGCTGACGCGGTACTGCGTGTCGGTCGAGTAGCCGGCGCCGAACTCGAGCCGGCGCGACGGCGCCTCGATCACCGACAGCGTGACGGTCGCGTGGTCGGCGTTGGCGACGTCGTTGTCGATGCTCGCCTGCACGCTCGCGAAGTAGCCCGAGGTAAGGAGCCTGCGCACGTAGTCGTCGAGCGCCTGCTGGCTGTGCAGGTCGCCCGTATGGACGTTCGCGAAGTTGCGCACGAGTTCTTCGGAATAACGCTTCAGTCCCGTGACCGCGATCGCGCCGACGCGAAACGGCGGGCCGCTCGCGATGGTCATCGAAAGGTCGGCGCGGTACAGCGCGGGATCGACGCGCGCTTCGCTGGCGGTCGCGGTCGCGGCGACGTAGGGACTCGCGGCCAGTGTCGTCACCGCGCGCCGCTTGGCGGACGTCCACGTCTCCTGGCGGAACTGCGCGGCCTTCGGCAGCAGCCACTCCTCGCGCAGCCGCGCGATCGCCGCACGGCCCTCGGGCGAATCGTTGGCGGGACCGGTGACCTCGATGTTCACGCCGCCGATGTGCGTCGGCTCGCCCGGCGTGATGGTGAGCGTGACGGTCGCAGGCTTCGTGCCGCGGTCGACCGCGAGGTCGACGCCGGCGGAAAAATAGCCCTGCGTGGCCGCCGCTTCCTTCGCCTGCGGGATTGCGTCGCGCGCGAGGCGCTCGAACAGCTCCTCGGTCATGTCCTCGAAGCCTTGCCAGCGCACGAGGTCGACCGCGGACCGCGCGGCTTCCGCGATCGGCGCGGGCGCCGCGACCTCGACCCGGTAGCGGATCGCGTCGTCGGCGCGGAAGGACGGAGCGGAGGCGGGTGCCGCGCCTTGCGCGTCAGCGCACGAGGGCAGCGCTGCGACCGTCGACAGCGTCAGCGCGAGAAACCAGGAGCGCGAGACGCGCGGTCGATTCGGAGCAGCCGGCACAGCCGGCATTATCGCCGACGCGCAGCGGCGGCAACGTGCGCAGATCCTCGTCGAGGAACGACCAGCGCGACAGATCGTTGAACTCGAACGGACTCGGCGACGGCCACAGGTCGGTGTTCGGCCGCCACTTGGGCAGGATCGGCAGGCGCGGGTTGGTGTAGTCGACCTCGCGCAGGTTGTCCTGGCCGAACTGCAGGCCGTAAATGCGCTCGCCATGGGCGTTGTAGCGGTACTGGCAGCCCGCCAGCGTGGCGACGGCCAGCGCGACCGCCGCAGTGCGGACCAGCGCGTTTGCGAGGGTGTTCATGACCAAGGCGCTCCAGCGGAAAGCATTCCCCCTTTATAGAACGCGCCTGGCGCAAATGACAAGCGCGTTCATCGTCCCGCGGGGTGCCGGACAGGCCGCGCCGGCGCCGGCGCAACAGCGCCTCATTTGCGTTTGGCGTCAACGACCTGCCCTCGTGGTCGGGCCATGCCGCCGGCATCAAAGCTGGCAAGCGGAGGTCGCGCGACGAGAAACGGTCGCGATGCCCGAAAACGCCGCTTGTTTCCTACAGTCGTAGAACGATCGTTCGTCTGCTCGGTGCGACGACACTCCAAACCTCTTGAATTACATGCGAAAAGCTTCGTAAGTAGCTATTTACATGATAGAAATGTCATTGTTGCAATTCCGCCGCTAAGTCCTTGTTCGGACAGCGGAAAACATTTGACCTCCCGTTCGAGCGCAGCGTATAGTGCGTCGAAGTGGTAAAAAGTGGGTCAAAGTGGGATTCTCCGATCCCGTTGACCGCGACGCCAAGGAGGGGCGGCAGGGAGTGGGAGACTCGGGCGAACGCGCAGCAGTTCCGGAAGAAGCGGCGGGCGAACCGCCGACGTTTCGCGGCGTCACGTCGCTGGTCCTCGACGTCAAGGGCCGGCTCGCCATTCCCTCGAAGCATCGCGACGCGCTGATCCCCGGCGGGGAGGGCCGCCTGGTCCTCACCGCGGACCCGTCGCGCTGCCTGCTCCTGTACCCGCGCGCCGAGTGGGAGCCGATCCAGGCGCGGCTCATGGCGATGTCATCGTTCAACCCCAAGATCCGCGCCTTGCAGCGGCTGCTGGTCGGTTACGCCGACGACGTCGAGGTTGACGCCGCCGGGCGCATCCTCGTCTCGCCCGAGCTTCGCCGCTACGCGAACCTCGACAAGCGCGTCGTGCTCGTCGGCCAGCGCAACAAGTTCGAGTTGTGGGACGAGCAGGCGTGGCAGGTCGAGGCCGCGCAGGCGATCACGTTCCCGGTGGAAGGCTTGCCGCCGGAGTTGTCCGGCTTTTCGCTGTAGATGGCCGATGGCACCCACGTTCCCGTCCTGCTCGACGAAGCCGTGGCGGCGCTGGCGGTCAAGCCCGCCGGCGTGTACGTCGACGCCACTTTCGGCCGCGGCGGGCACGCCGCCGCGATCCTCGCCCGCCTCGGTGCGCAAGGGCGTCTCGTCGCCGTCGACCGCGATCCCGGCGCCGAAGCGGCCGCGGCGGCCATTGCCGATCCCCGTTTCGTTTTCCGCCGCGCGTGGTTCTCGGAGCTTCCCGACGTCCTCGCCGTCCTTGCCCTTGCGCAGGTCGATGGCGTGCTGCTCGATCTCGGAACCTCCTCGCCGCAGATCGACGACGCCGCGCGCGGCTTCTCTTTTCGCTTCGACGGGCCGCTCGACATGAGGATGGACCCGTCGCGCGGCGAGTCCGCCGCGCAATTCCTGGCCCGCGCCAGCGTGCGCGAACTGACGGAGGTCATCCGCGACTATGGTGAAGAACGGTTTGCTCAATCGATTGCAGGAGCAGTTGCGGCGGCGCGCGCGCGGGAGCCCGTCGTCCGCACGGGGCAGCTACGGCGGATCGTGGGCGAAGCCGTCGGCGCGCGCACGCGGGGTGATTGGGGTCAGGATCCGGCCACGCGGACGTTCCAGGCCCTTCGGATTTTCGTGAACCGGGAGCTGTCTGAGCTATCGCTGGCGCTGCCTCGCATCGTCCCGCTGCTGCGCGAGGCCGGCCGGCTGGCCGTGATCAGCTTCCATTCCCTCGAAGACCGCATCGTCAAGCAGTTCCTCGCTCGCGCCTCCCGGCCGTTCGCGGGCGACCCGGCGGCGGCGCGGCTGCCGATCCGCGCCGACGATCTTCCGGGCGCGCCGCTAACGCTGGTCGGGCGCGCGCACAAGCCGTCGGACGCGGAAGTCGCGCGCAATCCGCGCTCGCGCTCCGCGATCCTGCGGGTGGCGGAGCGTACCGCGCACCCGCTGCCAGTGGACTGGCCGAAGGGCTACGCCGCATGACCCGAGTCAACCTTGTACTGCTTGCCGTCCTGGTTGCCTGCGCGCTGTCGCTCGTCACCTCGCGCCACCAGGCACGGCGGCTGTTCGTCGAGCTCACCAAGGCGCAGGCGGAGGCGCGCGCGTACGACATCGAGTACGGGCAGCTACAGCTCGAGCAATCGACGTGGGGCATGCCGGCGCGCATCGAGAAGGTCGCCCGCGAGCAGCTGCGCATGCAGCTGCCCACGCCGTCGCGTACCGAAGTGGTGCCGCTGAAATGAAACGAGAGACCCCTCACCCGCCCTGTCGGGCACCCTCTCCCCGCACGCGGGGAGAGGGCCATAGGCGGTGGCGCCTCGATTGCACGCGGGGAGAGGGCCATAGGCGGTGGCGCCTCGATTGCACGCGGGGAGAGGGCCACCAGCGGTGGCGTCTCGATTGTTCCCCATCTCCGCGCACGCGGGGAGAGGGCCATAGGCGGTGGCGCCTCGATTGTTTCCCCTCTCCGCGCACGCGGGGAGAGGGCCATAGGCGGTGGCGTCTCGATTGTTCCCCCTCTCCCCGCACGCGGGGAGAGGGCCGGGGTGAGGGGCCGCGCTCCACCGTGGTGGAGCAACCGATATGAAGTCTGCCTCGCGCGCCAAGCCCCCGGTCGAGCTGCCGCGCCTGCGCGCGCCGGTCGTGTTCGCCGCGCTCGCGCTGCTGTTCGCGGGCCTGGTCGTGCGCTCGGTGTGGCTCATGGGGATCGACAACGAGTTCCTGAAAGAGCAGGGCAGCGCCCGCCATTCGCGCGACGTCGAGGTGCCGGCGCACCGCGGACGCATCGTCGACCGGTTCGGCGACGCGCTCGCGCTGTCGACACCGGTCAAATCGCTGTGGGCTTTCCCGGACAAGCTCGAAGCCTCACCCGACGACCTCGCCCGGGTCGCGCGCATCCTGGAGACCACGCCGCAGCGCATCAACGCGCAGCTTGCCGCGCACGAGGACTTCGCGTTCGTCGCGCGGGCGGTCCCGCCGGAGACCTCGGAGCGGGTCATGGCGCTGCGCATCAAGGGCCTGCACGACCAGAACGAGTACCGCCGCTACTACCCCGGCGGCGAGGTCACCGCGCACATCGTGGGTTTCACCGGCGACCGCGACGTCGGCCAGGAAGGCATCGAGCTCGCGCAGCAGCAGTGGCTGGCCGGCGTACCCGGCAGCCGCCGGGTGATCATCAACCGCCGCAACGAGGCGGTCGAGGACGTGGCGGCGATTCGTGCGCCGCAGGCCGGGCGCGACTTGGCGCTCGCCATCGACACCCGCCTGCAGTACCTCGCCTTTCGCGAGTTGAAGGCCGCGGTGGAGCAGAACAAGGCGAAGGCCGGCGGACTGGTCATCGTCGACGTGCAAAGCGGCGAGATCCTGGCGCTCGCCAACTGGCCCACCTACAACCCGAACCGCCGCGACAAGGTCGCGCGCGACCGCATGCGCAACCGCGCGCTGACCGACGTGTTCGAGCCGGGCTCCACACTCAAGCCGTTCACCATCGCCGCGGCGCTGGAGGCGGGCAAGGTGCGCCCCGACACGCTGATCGCGACCGGCGGCGGCACGCTCACCATCGGCGGGCGCACCATTCACGACGCGCACGCCGAGGGCACGCTGACGGTCGAGCAGGTGATCCAGAAGTCGTCGAACGTGGGTGCCGCGAAGATCGCGCTCGGCCTGCCGCCGGAATCGATGTGGGAGCTCTTCTCGAGCGTGGGCTTCGGCTCGGCGCCGAAGACCGGATTCCCCGGCGAAGTGGCGGGCCGCCTGCGCCCGGCGAAGACGTGGAAGCCGATCGAGCAGGCGACGATGGCGTACGGCCACGGCATCAGCGTCAATCTCGTGCAGCTCGCGCGCGCCTATACGATCTTCGCCACCGACGGCGAGGTGAAGCCGGTGACGCTGCTGCACACCGACGGCAGCGTCGAGGGGCGCGCGGTGCTGGCGCCGGCGACCGCCATCGCCGTACGCCGGATGCTCGAGATGGCGACGCTGCCCGGCGGCACCGCACCCAAGGCGCAGGTCGTCGGCTATCGCGTCGCGGGCAAGACGGGCACCGCGCACAAGCTCGAGGGCCGCGGCTACGCGCCCAACAAGTACGTGTCTTCGTTCGTCGGCTTCGCGCCCGTCTCGCGCCCGCGTCTTATCGTCGCGGTGATGATCGACGAGCCGGGTGCGGGCAAGTACTACGGCGGCGCGGTCGCGGCGCCGGTGTTCTCGAACGTGATGGGGTCGGCGCTGCGCACCCTCGGCGTGCCGACCGACGCGCCGGTGAACAACGTCATCCTGCCGCCGGAGGGGGCGGAAATTCGCGAAGAGACCTAGGTGGAAGCGACTATCGCCGATCTCGACGTCGCCGCGCTACTGGCCAAGCTCGGTGTCAACCCTCGCCGCATCACGAGCGACAGCCGCCGGGTCGAGCCCGGGGTCGCCTTCGCCGCCTATCCCGGTCACAGGGCGGACGGCCGCAAGTTCGTGCCGGACGCGATCGCGCGCGGCGCCGCCGCCGTGCTGTGGGACACGCAGTCGTTCCAATGGGATCCGTCGTGGCGCGTGCCGCATCTGGGTGTGGATCACCTGCAGGCGCGGCTGGGTCCCATCGCGGACTTCATCTACGGCAGCCCGTCGCAGGCGCTGTGGATGGCCGGGGTCACCGGCACCAACGGCAAGACGTCCTGCGCGCAATGGATCGCGCAGGCGCTGGATGCCTGCGGCCGCCGCGCCGCGGTGCTCGGCACGCTCGGCAACGGCTTCGTCGGCGCGCTCGCGCCGGCGTCGCACACCACACCCGATGTCACGGTGCTGCACGAGCTTCTCGGCCAGCTGCTTGCCGCCGGCGCGAAGGCGGTGGCGATGGAAGTTTCCTCGCACGGTCTCGACCAGGGCCGGGTCAACGGTGTCGCGTTCGACGTGGCGCTGTTCACCAATCTCACCCGCGACCATCTCGACTATCACCAGACGATGGCCGCGTACGGTGCGGCCAAGGCGAAGCTCTTCGCGTGGCCCGGCTTGCGCACCGCCGTAATCAACGCCGACGACCCCTTCGGCCAGAGCCTCGTCGACCACGCGCGCGCCCGCGGGCAGCGCGTGCTGACCTACGGCTTCGGCGCCGCGGACATCGCGGCCATGCCGGTTTCGATGAACCGGGACGGCATGGTCCTCGATGTCGCGACACCGGTGGGCAAGGCGCGGCTCGCCTCCGGCGTGGTCGGTGCGTTCAACGCGCAGAACCTACTGGGCGTGCTGGGTGCGCTGCTCGCCTCCGACGTTCCGCTGGCGCAGGCGGCAGCGGCGATCGGCACGCTCGCGGCGCCGCCGGGCCGCATGCAGCGCTTCGGCGGCGACGGCAGGCCGCTCGTCGTCGTCGATTACGCGCACACCCCCGACGCGCTGGAGAAGGTGCTGGTCGCGCTC
Source organism: Burkholderiales bacterium (assembly GCA_020845855.1). Lineage (GTDB taxonomy): Bacteria > Pseudomonadota > Gammaproteobacteria > Burkholderiales > Casimicrobiaceae > VBCG01. Next base: position 9,606 of record JADLEZ010000379.1, on the reverse strand, counting down.
GGGCCTGCCGTGCGCGAGGGTGGCGAGCTCGTGTGCGTGTTCGGTTGCGGCGGCGACCGCGACCCGGGCAAGCGACCGCAGATGGGGCGTGTCGCCGCCGCGCTCGCCGGCCGCATCGTGATCACCAGCGACAACCCGCGCGGCGAGGAGCCGGCGGCGATCGCGCAGGCGGTCGTGAAGGGCGTGATGGATGCGGGACACCGCCGCTGGACGATCGAGGTCGACCGCCGCATCGCGATCGCGCAGGCGGTCGCCGCGGCGAAGGCGGGCGACGTCGTGCTGGTCGCGGGTAAGGGCCACGAGACTTATCAGGAAGCCAACGGCGTGCGCACGCCGTTGTCCGACGCGCACGAAGCGCAGGCCGCGCTTGCCGGCTGGAGCGGAGAATGATGGATACCGCGACCGCCGCCCGCGTCGTCGCCGGCCGCGCCATGGGCGGCAACGTGCCCTTCCTGCGGGTTACCACCGACAGCCGCGAGCTCGCGGCGGGCGACCTCTTCGTGGCGCTTCGCGGCGAGCGCTTCGACGGCCACGACTTCGTGCACGACGCGCTGGCGCAGGGCGCGGCCGCGGCGCTCGTCGCCGACGATCGTGCGGCGTCGCTCATCGGCGCACTGATCAGCGTTCCGGATCCGTTGCTGGCGCTCGGCCAGCTCGCCGCCCACTGGCGCGCGCAGTTCGACCTTCCACTCGCGCTCATCGTCGGCAGCAACGGCAAGACCACGGTGAAGGAGATGCTCGCCGGCATCCTGCGCGCCCAGCACGGCGAACCCGGCGTGCTCGCGACGGCCGGCAACCTGAACAACGCGATCGGCCTGCCGCTCACGCTGCTGCGTTTGCGGCAGGAGCATCGCGCCGCGGCCATCGAGCTCGGCATGAACCATCGCGGCGAGACCAAGGCGCTGGCGGCGATCGCGCAACCGACCCTCGCGGTAGTCAACAACGCGCAGCGCGAGCACCAGGAGTTCATGCGCGGCGTCGAGGAGGTCGCGGCCGAGCACGCCGACGCCGTGCTCGCGTTGCGCGGCGGCGGCACGGCGGTGATCAACGCGGACGACGCGCAGGCCGAAGCCTGGCGCGCGGCGGCTGCGCAGGTCGGCGCGCGGGTGGTGACGTTCGGATTCGCCGCAGGCGCGCAGGTGACCGGCAGCGTACGCCTGCACGGCGACGGCACCAGCCTCGCGCTCAACACCCCGGAAGGGCACGCGCACGTGGCGCTCGCAGTGCCCGGCCTGCACATGGCGCGTAACGCGCTCGCCGCTGCGGCCGCGGCGCTGGCCGCGGGGGCTTCGATCGCGGCCGTCAAGCGGGGCTTGAGCGCGTTCCGGCCGGTGAAGGGGCGCCTCGTCGCCGTGAATGCCGGCGGCGGCGCGCTCGTACTCGACGACACCTACAACGCGAACCCGGACTCGATGCGCGCCGCGATCGACGTGCTCGCTGCCTCGCCCGGCACGCGTTGCCTCGTGATGGGCGACATGGGAGAGGTCGGCGAGCAGGGTCCCGCCTTCCATCGCGAGATCGGCGAGTACGCGCGCGAGCGCGGCATTGCGCGTCTGTACACGCTGGGCAATCAGGCGCGCGAGGCGTGCGCCGCGTTCGGCGGCGGGGCTACGCATTTCGACGGCGTCGATGCGTTGGTCGCCGCTCTCGCCCGCGACGCGGGCAGCGGCGTCACCCTCCTGGTCAAGGGCTCGCGCTTCAGGCGCATGGAGCGGGTGGTGAACGCGCTCACCGGCCGCGGCGGGGAGACCCATTGAAATGAAGCGAAGCTCCCCTCACCCGCCCTGTCGGGCACCCTCTCCCCGCACGCGGGCAGAGGGCCAAGGGCGCTGGCGCCGCAGTTGCTCTGCCGCTGCCCGCGTGCGGGGAGAGGGCCGGGGTGAGGGGCCGTTGCCGACACGCGCCGGTGGCACGCGCCGTGAGTCGCGCGCCGGGCGGCGGGGCAACTGAAATGCTCCTGCTCGCCGCCGAATACCTCGAGCAGCACGTGCGCGCCTTCAACGTGTTCAGCTACATCACGCTGCGCGCGGTACTCGCGTGCATGACCGCGCTGGTGATCTCGTTCATCATCGGCCCGCGCATGATCGGCTGGCTCACGCGCATGAAGATCGGCCAGTCGGTGCGCGACGACGGGCCGCGGACGCATCTCGCCAAGGCGGGGACGCCGACCATGGGCGGCGCGCTTTTGCTGGTGTCGATCGTCGTCACCACGCTCCTGTGGGGCAACCTCGCCAATCGCTTCGTGTGGGCGGTGCTCCTCGTCACGCTCGGCTTCGGACTCGTGGGCTGGATCGACGACTGGCGCAAGGTCGTGTACCGCAATCCGAAGGGATTGTCGGCGCGCGCGAAATTCTTCTGGCAATCGCTCATCGGCCTCACCGCCTCGATCTATCTCGCATTCTCGGTTTCGGCCACCGACACCCCCCAGTCCGCGCGCCAGTTCCTCGAATGGGTGCAGTCCGGATTCTCCGCCGGCCTGTCGGCGCGCGCCGACCTCATCGTGCCGTTCTTCAAGACGGTGTCCTACCCGCTGGGCGTGTGGGGCTTCATCGTGCTCACGTACTTGGTGATCGTCGGCACCAGCAACGCGGTCAACCTGACCGACGGCCTCGACGGCCTCGCCATCATGCCCACGGTCATGATCGCCGGCGGCTTGGGCATCTTCGCGTACGTGATCGGCAACGCGATCTTCGCGCGCTACCTCGGGTTTCCGATCATTCCGGGCGCGAGCGAAGTGGCGGTGATCTGCGGCGCGATCGCCGGCGCGGGCCTCGGCTTCCTGTGGTTCAACGCGTATCCCGCGGAGGTGTTCATGGGCGACGTCGGCGCGCTCGCGCTCGGCGCGGCGCTCGGCACCATCGCCGTCATCGTGCGCCAGGAGATCGTGCTGCTGATCATGGGTGGCGTGTTCGTGGTCGAGACGCTGTCCGTGATGATCCAGGTCGGCTCGTTCAAGCTCACCGGGCGGCGGGTGTTCCGCATGGCGCCGATCCACCACCACTTCGAGCTGAAGGGCTGGAAGGAGAACCAGGTCGTGGTCCGCTTCTGGATCATCACGATGCTCCTCGTGCTGTTCGGACTGTCGACCCTGAAGCTGCGTTAATGCGCTACGCGAACCGCAATGTCGTCGTGCTGGGCGCCGGGCTCACGGGTGCCTCGCTCGCGCGCTACCTCGTGCGCGAAGGCGCCCGCGTGCGCGTCGCCGACACGCGCGAGAAGCCCCCGCGCGCGGCGGACCTCGCCGGCGTGCCGCTTACGACGGGGCCTTTCGCCGACGAGACCTTCGCGGGCGTGGACCTGATCGCGATCAGCCCCGGGGTGGCCAAGGACCAGCCCGCGATCGCCGCTGCTGTAGCGCGCGGCGCGGAGATCGCCGGCGACATCGAGCTTTTCGCGCGCGCACTGCCAGCGGAGCAGAAGCTCCTCGCGATCACCGGCTCCAACGGCAAGACCACGGTGACCGCACTCACCGGCGCGCTGTGCCGCGCGGCCGGGCTGACTGCGGTCGTGGCGGGCAACATCGGCGAGGCCGTGCTCGACGTGCTGCCCGCGTACCTCGACGGCGCGGGCTGGCCGGACGTGTTCGTGCTCGAGCTGTCGAGCTTCCAGCTCGAGACGACGTACTCGCTGCGGCCGACCGCGGCGGCCGTGCTCAACGTCACCGAGAACCACCTCGACCGCTATGCGAGCCTCGACGACTACGCGGCGGCCAAGGCGCGCATCTTCGCGCAGGGTGGGGTGCAGGTCGTCAACCGCGACGATCCGCGCTCGCTCGCGATGCGCATTCCCGGACGCACCGTCGAATCCTTCGGCGGCAGCGTGCCGGCGGCCGAGGGCGAATGGGGCCTCGTGCGCTTCGACCGCACCACCTGGCTCGCGCACGGCGGGGGCTTGCTGGTGCCGGCCGACTCGCTGTCGCTGGTCGGGCGCCACAACGCGCTCAATGCGCTTGCGGCACTTGCGCTCACGTCCACGGTCGCGCGCATCAATCGCGCCGTGCTCGACGCCATCAAGACGTTCAAGGGACTGCCGCATCGCATGCAGCGCGTGGCGGAAGCGGGGCGCGTCGCGTTCATCGACGACTCCAAGGCGACCACCGTCGTAGCTACGCAGGCCGCGCTGGACGGCATCGAGCGTCCCGCGGTGCTGATCGCCGGCGGCGACGGCAAAGGCCAGGACTTCCGTGCGCTCCGCTCGTCGGTCGACGCCGACTGCCGTGCCGTGCTCCTGATCGGCCGCGACGCGCCGCGGATCGCCGCCGCGCTGGAAGGCACGCCGGCGCGGGTCGAGATGGTCGGCACGCTCGACGCCGCGGTCGACCGCGCGATCAAGCTCGCGGAGCCCGGCGACGCCGTGCTGCTGTCGCCCGCGTGCGCGAGTCTCGACCAGTTCACGAACTACGTCGAGCGCGGCGAGCGGTTCGCCGCGCGCGTGCGCCAGCGCTTGGCGGAGCTCGAAGCGCATGCGTAAGGCCCTGACGGCCACGGCCGCTCCGAGCCGGTGGCAACGGCTCGTGCCGGCGGCGACATCGCCGAAGACGCGCGCTCTCGCTGCCTACGACGCGTCGGTGGCGTGGGCGGCGCTCCTGCTCCTGACCCTGGGGCTCGTGATGGTGTACTCGTCCTCGATCGCGATGGCGGAAGCCTCCGCCCACACCGGCTACCGGCCGTACTACTTCCTCGCGCGCCATGCGATGTTCGTCGCGGCGGGCCTCGCGGCCGCGGCGGTTGCGTTCCAGATTCCGATGCGCGCGTGGCACAAGTTGGCGCCCTGGTTGTTCATCGCGGGCGCCGTGTTGCTCGTGCTCGTGCTGGTGCCGGGCATCGGCAGGGCGGTGAACGGTTCGCGCCGCTGGCTGTCGCTGGGTGTGGTGAACGTGCAGCCGTCGGAGTTCATGAAGCTCGCGGTCGTGCTGTACACGGCAAGCTACGCAATCCGGCGCGCGGCATTCCTGCACGCCGAGCAGCCGCTCAAGCAGACCATCGTGCGGGGCTTCCTGCCGCTGTTCGCGGTGATGGTCATCACGGGCGGCCTGCTCCTGCTCGAGCCCGACTTCGGCGCGTTCGTGGTGATCGTGGCGATCGCGTTCGGCATCCTTTTCCTGGGCGGCCTCGACTGGCGGCTGTTCCTCGGCTTGGCGCTCCTGCTGCCGGTGGCGCTCGCGGGCATCCTCATCGCGGCGCCGTATCGTCTGCAGCGCCTTACCGCGTTCCTCGACCCCTGGTCGGATCCGCTCGGCAAGGGCTATCAGCTGACGCATTCGCTAATCGCCTTCGGCCGCGGCGAATGGTCCGGCGTGGGCCTGGGCTCGAGTGTGGAAAAACTCCTCTTCCTGCCGGAAGCGCACACGGATTTCCTGCTCGCGGTGATCGCCGAGGAGCTGGGTTTCGCCGGCGTGGCGGTGGTGATCGCGTTGTTCGTCTGGATCCTGTTCCGCGCTTACGGCATCGGGCGCCAGGCGGCGCACCTGCAACGCCCCTTCGCGGCGCTGGTGGCGCAGGGCGTGGGCGTGTGGATCGGCGTGCAGGCGTTCATCAACATCGGCGTCAACGTGGGCGTGCTGCCCACCAAGGGCCTCACGCTGCCGCTCCTGTCCTTCGGCGGCAGCGGCATCGTCGCCAACTGCGTCGCGATCGCGATCCTGCTGCGCATCGACTACGAGAACCGGCGGCTGCTCAGAGGTTTCACTCCATGACGACCGTCATGATCACCACCGGCGGGACGGGTGGACACGTGTTCCCCGGGCTCGCCGTCGCGGCGAAGCTTCTCGCCCGCGGCGCGCGCGTGTTCTGGCTCGGCACGCGCGGCGGTATGGAAGCGACCCTCGTCCCGCAGCACGGCGTGGAGTTCGAAAGTGTCGCGTTTCGCGGCGTGCGCGGCAAGGGTCTGCGCACGCTGTTGCTCGGCCCGTACGCGCTGCTCGCGGCATGTCTCGGCGCGCGTGCGGTGATCCGCCGCCGCATGCCCGACATCGTGCTGGGTTTCGGCGGCTTCGCGTCGTTTCCCGGCGGCCTCATGGGCACCGCGGCCGGCAAGCCGCTCGTGCTGCACGACGCCAACGCGGTCGCGGGACTTGCGACCCGCGTGCTCGCCTACGGCGCCGATCGCATTCTGCTCGGCTTCCCGCAAGCGCTGCGCGGCCGCCACGCGAAGATCGTCGAATGGGTCGGCAATCCGCTGCGCGACGCGATCACCAGCTTGCCGCCGCCGGAGGAGCGCTTCGCGCCGCGCGACGGCCCGCTGCGCCTCCTGGTCGTCGGCGGCAGCCTCGGGGCGCAGGCGCTCAACGAGTTGGTGCCGGCGGCGGTCGCGCTGATGCCGCCGCACGCACGCCCGCGGATCGTGCATCAGGCCGGCGAGAAGCACGTCGGCGCGCTGCGCGAAGCCTATGCGCGCGCCGGCGTGGCGGGCGAGTGCGTCGCGTTCATCGACGACATGGCCGCGCGCTACGCGTGGGCGGACTTCGTGGTCTGTCGCGGCGGCGCGCTCACGGTCTGCGAGCTCGCGGCCGTGGGGCTCGGCGCGATCGTGGTGCCGTTGCCCGGCGCGATCGCCGACGAGCAAAGCGCGAACGCGCAGTTCCTGGTCGACGCCGGCGCGGCTTGGAAAGAGCCGCAAGCCACCCTCACCGCGCCGCGCTTGCGCGAACTCCTGTCCGCGCTCGACCGGCGGCGGGCGCTCGCGATGGCCACCGCCGCATACGCGCAGGGCAAGCGCGACGCCGCCGCGCGCGTGGCCGACGTGTGCTTCGAGTTCGGAGCCCGACGGTGAGCGCCGCAGGGCCGTCCCAAGGCGCTCGCCCCCTTCCAGGGGGTGCCGAAGCGCACGCAGTGCGCGAGGCTGGGGGTGGACAACATACAAGCGCCGCAGGGCCGTCCAGCCCGCCGCACGGCCGCCCGAAGGCGGGCTGGCAGTTTCCGTGCGGCGCTCGCAGCGGCCTCCTTGGGCCGCCTGCGATTTGCGCGATTCACGTGTCGGCCGCCGTCCATGCTCGCGGACGCGCGCTGCGCGCCTGGGCTCCGCCCCGCTCGCATGGACGGCTGGGGGGAGGCGGCGCGCAGCGCCGCTTCGGGGGGAAGTCATGAAACACAAGGTCAAGCGCGTGCACTTCGTCGGCATCGGCGGCGCCGGGATGAGCGGTATCGCCGAAGTGCTCGCCACACTGGGTTACGCCGTGTCGGGCTCCGATCTGGTCGAGAGCGCGGTCACGCGTCGGCTGGCGAAGCTGGGTGCCACGATCGCGATCGGCCATGCCGCGGCGCACCTCGCCAACGCGGATGCCGTCGTGGTCTCGTCGGCGGTGGCGCCCGACAACCCGGAAGTGACCGCCGCGCGCGAGCGCGGCATTCCCGTCGTGCCGCGCGCGTTGATGCTGGCCGAGCTGATGCGCCTGAAGCAGGGCATCGCGATCGCCGGCACCCACGGCAAGACCACGACCACCAGCCTCATCGCTTCCGTGCTCGCCGAAGGCGGGCTCGATCCCACGTTCGTCATCGGTGGCCGGCTGCTGGCGGCGGATGCGCACGCGCGACTCGGCAAGGGCGAGTTCCTGGTCGCGGAAGCCGACGAGTCGGACGCCTCGTTCCTCTATCTCACCCCGGTGCTGGCGGTGGTCACCAACATCGACGCCGATCACATGGAGACCTACGGGCACGACTTCGGCAGATTGAAGCGCGCGTTCGTGGATTTTCTGCAGCGCCTGCCGTTCTATGGCGTGGCGGTGGTGTGCGTGGACGATGCCAACGTGCGCCACATCCTGGCGGAGGTGACCAAGCCGCTTGTCACCTACGGCCTCGCCGAAGAAGCGCAGCTGCGCGCGACCGAGGTCGCCAATGCCGGCGGCCGCATGCGCTTCGTCGCGCGTGCGAAAGGCAGCCCGGACCTCGCGGTCGAGTTGGCGCTTCCCGGCGTGCACAACGTGCGCAACGCGCTCGCTGCCATCGCGGTGGGGCGGGAGATCGGCGTGCCCGACGCGGCGATCGCCGCGGCGCTGTCGCAGTTCCGCGGCGTGGACCGTCGCTTCCAGCGCTACGAGGTGACGCTTGCGGCCGGCGCCTTCACGCTGATCGACGACTACGGTCACCATCCCGCCGAAATGGCCGCGACGCTGGACGCCGCGCGCGCGAGCTTCCCCGGCCGCCGCCTGGTGCTCGCGTTTCAGCCCCACCGCTACACACGTACGCGCGATTTGTTCGAGGACTTCGTGCGGGTGCTGTCCACCGCCGACGCGCTCGTGCTGTGCGACGTCTATCCCGCGGGCGAGGCGCCGATCGTGGCCGCCGACGGCCGCGCGCTGGCGCGCGCGGTGCGCGTCGCAGGCAAGGTCGAGCCGGTGTTCGTCGAGGACGTCGCGGACCTGCCGCGGACGCTGCGCGGCCTGGTGTGCGACGGTGACGTGGTCGTGACCATGGGCGCGGGATCGATCGGCGCGGTTCCCGCTGCGCTCGCACAATGATCATGAGCACCGCAGGGCCGCCCCAAGGCGCTCGCCCCCTTCAAGGGGGTGCCGAAGCGCACGCAGTGCGCAAGGCTGGGGGTGGACATACAAGCGAGCCCCTTCACTCTAGCGGCCTGCGCGGGCGGCTCGCGCACGACGCCCCGCTCGCGAAGTACACGAGCTGGCGCACCGGCGGCGCGGCCGACACGCTGTATTTGCCTGCGGACCGCGACGATCTCGCCGCCTTCGTGCGCCAGCTTCCGCCGGCGGAGCCGCTCACGGTGCTGGGCCTCGGCAGCAACACGCTGCTGCGCGACGGCGGCGTGCGCGGCGCGGTGATCGTGATGCACAATCCGGGCGCGGCGCTGGCGGTGACCGACGGACTCGTCTACGCGGACGCGGGCGCGGCGTGCCCGAAGCTCGCGCGCTTCGCCGCGACCCACGATTGCGCGGAGGCGGAGTTCCTCGCCGGCATTCCCGGCACCGTCGGCGGCGCGCTCGCGATGAACGCCGGCTGCTACGGCGGCGAGACGTGGCGCTACGTCGCGCGCGTGGAGGTGCTGACGCGCGCGGGCGAGTTCGAGGTGCGCACGCCGGCCGACTACGAGGTCGGCTACCGGCATGTCGCGCCTCTCGAAGGGATCTTCACCGCCGGCTGGTTCCGCTTCCCGCGCGGCGACGGCGCCGCCGCCCGCCGCCGCATCAAGGCGCTGCTCGAGCGCCGGCTCGCCACACAGCCGCTGTCGCTGCCCAACGCCGGCAGCGTGTTCCGCAACCCGCCGGGCGACCACGCCGCGCGGCTCATCGAGGCTTGCGGCCTGAAGGGCTTCGCCATCGGCGGCGCACGGGTGTCGGAAAAGCACGCCAACTTCATCGTCAATCCCCGCGGCCAGGCAAAGGCAGCGGACATCGAAGCGCTGATCGCGCACGTGCGGGAGACGGTGCGCGCGAAGACCGGCGTGGAGCTCGTCCCCGAAGTGCGTATCGTGGGTGAGCCATGAGCGAATTCGGCAAAGTCGCCGTCCTGCTCGGCGGCCCCTCCTCGGAACGCGAGGTCTCGTTCATGTCCGGCAAGGGTGTGCTCGCGGCGTTGCGGGAGAAGGGCGTGGACGCGCATCCCTTCGACCCCGCCGAGCGCGACCTGTGGGAACTGAAGCGCGAGGGCTTCG
>JADLEZ010000378.1 GCA_020845855.1 Burkholderiales bacterium | reverse complement strand
GCGGCTCGCCGTGAGCTGCGAGATACGCCGGCGACGCGCACAGGATGCGGCTGCTCGCGACGATTCGGTGCGCGATGAGATTGGGCTCGGGCACCTCACCCACCCGGATGTCGATGTCGATGCCTTCCGCGATGAGATCGACCGGCCGATCGTACAGATCGAGCCTGATCTCGAGCGCGGGGTGGTGTCGCCGCAGCTCGGACAGCACCGGCGCCACGTAATTGCGGCCGAGCCCGAAGCTCGTGCTGACCCGAATCGATCCCGCGGGCGTGGACTTGCCCGCCATCACCGATTCGAGCATCTGGTCGACATCCTCGTCGATCCTTTGCGCCCACGCATACACGGTCTCGCCTTCGTCGGTGATGGCGACGCGGCGGCTCGTGCGGTGGAAGAGCTTTACCTGCAGGGACTTTTCGAGGATCGCGATGCGCTTGGTGACGTACGCCGGGGATACGCCCAGTTCGTTTGCCGTGGCGCTGAACGAGCCGAGTCGCGCCGCGGTGCGGAACACGCGCAGATCCTCCAGGAGGGGCCGAGAATTCACGATGTGTAAATGTTGAGATCACATGGAAGCTAATGATACATATTTTGTTACTAGTTAAGCTACGACCTGTTAGCCGTGAACACGAGCCACACGCGCCGGTCCGCGAAGCGGACGGCAAAGGACCCGTCAGGAGAAAACATGCTCAGGAAACTCACCACTGTCTTGCTGGCGCTCGGCGCCGCGACTGCACTCGCGCAGCCGTACCCGTCGAAGCCGATCACCATCCTGGTCCCTGCGGCCGCGGGCGGCCCGAGCGACACGGTCGCCCGTGTCCTTGCACCCGCGCTGGCGAAAGAGCTCAAGGACACCGTGATCATCGAAAACGCCGGCGGCGCGGGCGGCACCATCGGCGCTGCCAAGGTCGCGCGCGCACCGGGCGACGGCTACACGCTTTACCTCTATCACATCGCGCATTCGACGTGGCCGGCGCTGTATCGCAAGCTCCCGTTCGACGTGGTCAAGGACTTCGAGCCGATCGGCCTCGTCAACGACGTGCCGATGACGCTGGTAGGCCGCAAGGATCTCCCGGCGAAGAACTTCAAGGAGCTCCTGGCCTGGATCAAGGCCAACGGCAAGAACGTCACCATCGGCAACGCGGGCGTGGGCTCGGCGTCGCACCTTTGCGGGCTGCTGTTCATGCAAGCCATCCAGACGGAGCTGACGCCGGTGCCCTACAAGGGAACAGGCCCCGCCATGAACGACCTGCTGGGCGGCCAGATCGACCTCATCTGCGACCAGAGCACCAACACGACGAGCCAGATCAGGTCGGGCAAGATCAACGTTTACGCCGTCACTACGCCGGCGCGCCTGCCGACCATGAAGGACGTGCCCACGCTGCAGGAACTCGGCCTGACGGGCTTCGAGCTCTCGGCATGGCATGGCCTGTGGGCGCCGAAGGGCACGCCCAAGCCGATCGTCGACCAGCTTTCGAAGGCGCTGCAAGTCGCGATCAAGGATCCCGCGGTCACCCAGCGCTTCGCCGATCTCGGCGCCGTCCCGGTGACCGAGGCCAGCGCGACCCCGGCGGCACTTTCGGCTCGGGTGAAGTCCGAGATCGACCGCTGGACTCCGATCATCAAGGCCGCCGGCCAATACGCCGACTGACCCGCGACGCTTACATCACATCTCTAGGAATTGCCATGCGCGAATACAAGATAGCCGCCATTCCCGGCGACGGCATCGGACCGGAAGTCATCTCGGCGGGACTCGAAGTGCTCGGCGCTCTCGCCCTGCAGGACGGCGGGTTCAAGCTGAAGGTCACCGATTTCGACTGGGGCTCGGCCTACTACAAGCAGCACGGCGTCATGATGCCGGCGGGCGGCCACGAGCAGTTGCGCGCCTTCGACGCCATCTACTTCGGCGCCGTCGGCGCGCCCGACGTGCCGGATCACATCACCCTGTGGGGATTGCGGCTTGCCATCTGCCAGCCGCTCGACCAGTACGCCAACGTGCGGCCGACGCGCATCCTGCCCGGGATCAAGAGTCCGCTACGCAACGTCGCCACCGGCAAGGAGCTCGACTGGGTGATCGTGCGCGAGAACTCGGAGGGCGAGTACGCCGGGCACGGCGGACGCTCGCACCGCGGGCATCCGCAGGAAGTGGGCACCGAGCTCGTGATCTTCACTCGCGCCGGGGTGGAGCGCATCATGCGCTTCGCGTTCGCCCTGGCGCGGTCGCGTCCGCGCAAGCTGCTCACGGTGGTGACCAAGTCCAACGCGCAGCGCAACGGCAGGGTGATGTGGGACGAGATCGCGGCGCAGGTCGCGGGCGAGTTCCCCGACGTACAATGGGACAAGATGCTGGTCGATGCGATGACGATGCGCATGGTGCTCAAGCCCGAGTCGCTCGACACGATCGTGGCGACCAATCTGCACGCCGACATCCTCTCCGACCTCGCGGCGGCGCTGGCGGGCTCGCTCGGGATCGCGCCGACCGCGAACCTCAACCCGGACCGCAAGGCGCCGTCGATGTTCGAGCCGATCCACGGCTCGGCCTTCGACATCACCGGCAAGGGCATCGCCAACCCGATCGCCACGTTCTGGACCGGCGCGATGATGCTCGAACACCTGGGCGAGCCGCGCGCGGCCGCGAAGCTCATGCAGGCGGTCGAGAAGGTCACCGCCGACGCGGCGAACCACACGCCCGATCTTGGCGGCAAGGCGACGACGCGATCGGTCACCGATGCGATGAAGAAGGCGATCAAGGAGCCGTGAACCGCGCGGCGGCCATGGAACTCAGAGCGTTGCTTACGACCATGCCTCGGCGACAGTATCGAAGGTGAAGCGCGCGACGTGGGCAAGGTGATGGCGGGCATCGCGCTCGAGATCGCGCGCCGCGGCCGGCCGTTCGCGCCCTCATGCATCCTGCTTTCCGGCGGCTAAGCCTCGGCTAAGCCACAGTGGCCGTGCGCGCGCAGGGCGCGGCGGACGCAACGTCGAGTTCCTCCCCTCGCTCGGCGTGACGCTCGACGGCTGCCCTGGCGCGCACGCGCTCGCGAACGGTTGACCATTTTTGCGACCATAGTCAAAATACTGGTTAGAAGCGATCACCAAGAGCCGCGCCATGGAAACGATTCAGGCCTCCGTATTCAAGGCCAAGTGCCTTGCATTGATGGACGAGGTTGCGCGAACCGGGAAGACCATCCTGGTGACGAAGAATGGCAAGCCGGTGGCGGAGCTGCGGCCGCACCGCGCGCCCCGCGCCAAGTCGTTGATCGGGTTGCACAGGGGCCGCATCAGGATTCGCGGCGACATCATCGCCCCGGCCGGGACGAGGCTGTGGAAGGCGCTCGAGTGATCGTGCTCGATACGCACGTGCTCTTGTGGGCCGACAACGACGAGCGCGAGCTCGGACGCAAGGCGAGGGCGCTGCTCGAGCGGCAGTGGGCGAGCGGCGGGGTCGCGGCGTGCGCCATGTCGTTCTGGGAAGTCGCCTTGCTGCAGGCGCGCGGGCGTATCGAGCTGACGGCGCGCGTAGGCGAGTGGCGCGCCGAACTGCTCGCGGCCGGATTGCTCGAGTTGCCGGTGGATGGAGCCGTCGGCATCCGCGCCGTCGAGCTGACGGGGCTGCCCGAAGATCCCGCCGACCGGCTCATCGTCGCATGTGCGCTCGAGAACGGGGCAGCCTTGCTTACGGCCGACGATAAGCTCCTCGCCTGGCCGCACGCACTCGTGCGGCACGATGCCCGTGCATAGCGAATCATCGTTCGACGCAGCGTCGCTGGCGGCGTACCTTTCCTCGCATCTACCCGAGGCGCAAGGCACGCCGCGGCTCGCGCGCATCGGCGGCGGCCAGTCGAACCCGAGCTACTTCGTGACTTATCCGGAAGCACGCCTCGTGCTGCGCAAGAAGCCCGCGGGCGTGCTGTTGCCGTCGGCGCACGCGATCGACCGTGAGTACCGCGTGCAAAGCGCACTCGCCCGCACCGCGGTACCGGTGCCGCGCATGCGCCTGTACTGCAACGATGCGCAGGTCATCGGCACCGAGTTCTATGTCATGGACTACGTCCCGGGACGCGTGTTCGGCCAGTGCTGGCTGCCCGAGGTGGCGAAAGCCACGCGGCGCGCAATGTACCTCGGCATGGCGGCAACGCTCGCCTCCCTGCACAATGTCGACTACCGGGCCGTGGGGCTCGCCGACTTCGGCAAGACCGGCGACTATTACGGGCGCCAGATCGGGCGCTGGTCGAAGCAGTGGGAGCTGTCGAAGGCCGCGCCGAACGCGGACATCGACCGCGTGGTTGCGTGGCTGTCGGCGAACGCGCCGAAGGACGTGCGCACCACCATCAACCACGGCGATTTTCGCATCGGCAACCTCATGTTCGACGAGGCGTCGGGCAAGGTCGTCGCCGTGCTCGATTGGGAGCTCGCCACGCTGGGTGATCCGCTCGCGGACGTGGCCTACAGTGCCCTCGGGTGGCGGCTTGCCTCGGACGAGTACATGGGCATGCGCGACCGGGACCTCGCTGCGCTCGGCATCCCGAGCGAAGCAGAATACGTCGCGCACTACGAGCGCCTGGCGCCCGAGTCGGGCAAGGTGCAACGCTTCCACTTCGTGTTCGCGCTGTTCCGGATCGCGGCCATCTTCGAGGGCATCGCGGGGCGCGCGCGAGGCGGTACGCAGGCGAGCGAGAACGCGGCGGAGGTGGGCAAGCTGTCGGGACGCCTCGCGCGCCGCGCGGTCGAAGCGATCGAGCGGTAGGGCGCGCGTCCGAGCGCGACGCGCCCCGGCGGATCGCGTCGAAGGTCAGGCCGGCTTCGACTCCGCTGCCCGACGCGCCGCCAGCGCGAGGTCCGGTCGGTCGGTGCAGATGTGGCGAGCGTCTTGCGTCATCCAGAAGGCGATCTCGGCAGGGTCGTTGGTGGTGTCGACGCAAAATCGGCTGGGGGGAATTCGCCCCATGCAATGCTCGCGCGCGACCGCGATCACCGCACGCTCGACCGAGATCAGGCAACCTTCGATGCGGTCGAGGCGGTCGATCATGCCATCGAGACCCCCGTACATCTGCGCGGTCACGCGGAAGATCGGCGCCTGCACTTTCAAGCCGGGCACGTGCCGGCGCGCGGTCTCCAGGATTTCGGGAACGAAGGACAGGATGCCTGCCCGATCCATCATCCGGTGACGCTCGAGTGCCGCGAGCACCTTCGCCTCGGCCCCGGCGTAGGGCGTGCCGGTCGGGTCGGTCTTGATCTCGACGAAGACGCCGGTGCGCGTTGGCGCGATGAGCCCGAGGACCATGTCGAGCGTGGGCACACCTTCGTCTCCGGCGCCCTTGAGCCGGATGGCGCGCAGGTCGCGCCCGTCGAGCCGGTTCACCGGACCCGATCCTTCGGTCGTGCGGTCGAGCGTGGGGTCGTGGATGACCATCAATTCGCCGTCGCGCGCCAGGTGGACGTCGAACTCGAGGAGGTCCACGCCCAGTGCGATGGCCTCGCGGAAGCCGCGCAGGCTGTTCTCCGGCCAGAGGTCCCTGGCTCCGCGGTGGCCCATGATCTCGATCATCGTCGTGCCCCGTTGTGGTGGGTTAGCGCAGCGTGGGGTCGAGCCGGTCGCGAAGCCAGTCGCCCAGGATGCTGATCGACAACGTCGTCAGCACGATGACCGCGCTCGGCGCGAGCAGGATCCACGGTGCCCGCTGCAGATACTCCCGGCCATAGCCGACCATGTTGCCGAGCGAGGTGAGCGGGGGCTGGACGCCGAGGCCCAAGAACGAAAGCCCGCTCTCCAGCAGGATCGTTTCCGGAAAGGCGAGCGTCATCGAGACGATCAGGGTCGAGGCGATGTTGGGCAGGACGTGCAGGCCATAGATGCGCCACGCCGGTGCCCCGAGCTGGCGCACCGCGGCGGCGTAGCCCTGCTCGTTGGCCGAGATCGCGAGGCCGCGGGTGATGCGCGCATAGCGCTCCCACCCGTGAAAGCCGATGAGGCAGATGAACAGGACGAGGGAGTTGCCGAAGAAGGCGAGCACGGCGAGCGCGATGATCAGGAACGGCATCGACGCCTGGAAGTCGATCAGCATCAGCACCACGTCCTCGACCCAGCGGCGGAAGTGGGCCGCGAGCAGGCCGAGGGTGGTGCCGATGGCCGCCGCCAGCATCGTGCCGAAGAAGGCGATCAGCAGGCTCATGCGGATCGAGAACAGCAGGCGCGAGAGGACGTCGCGGCCGAGCTCGTCCGAACCGAGGACGTGTCGCATCGTACCGCCCAGCCCCACCGGCGGCGTGAGGCGGCCCCGCAGATCGGTGGCCGTGTACTTGTAGGGAGCGAGCAGGTCGGCAAAGGCCGCGATGAGGAGCATCGCCACGATCCAGCCGATGGCGAGCAGCACGGACGGCGGCCAGGCTTCGAAGAAACGCGCCGCGCGGCGGCGACGGCCCGCGAGCGGCAGCGGCGCGGTGACGGTTCCGGCAACGAGGTTATCCATGGCTTCCGGCTCGCTCCCTGGCGCCGCTGGGCCGCCCCAAGGCGCGCGCCCCCTTTGGGGGAGGCGAGCGCAGCTCGCTTCGGGGGGGACACACTATGCGGTCCCCGCCGCGCGCTGCGTCCGCAGGCGCGGATCGATCCAGCCGTAGAGCGCGTCGACGGCAAGGTTGGCGCCGACCATGCAAAGCGCCACCAGCAGCAGGATCGCCTGCACTACCGCGAGATCGCGGTTGGCCACGGCGACCACCAGCAAGCGGCCCACGCCCGGCCACGAGAAGACGCTCTCGACCACCACGGCGCCGGCGACGAGGCTGCCGACCATGAAGCCGACGATCGTCACGGTCGGGATCGCCGCGTTGGGCAGCGCGTGGCTCAAGACCACTCGACGCCAGCTCAGGCCTTTCGCCGAGGCGGCGCGGATGTAAGGCTGCCCCAGCACTTCCAGCATCGCGCTGCGGGTGAAGCGCGCGAGCACCGCCGCGCCGGCCGTGCCGAGGGTCACGATCGGCAGGATCGCGTGCCGCCAGGTGTCGTCACCGCCCGAGGGCAGCCAGCCCAGGTGGACCGAGAAGATCAGCACGAGGACGAGTCCGAGCACGAAGTTGGGGACGGTGAAGCCCGCGACCGAGAAGATCATCGTCATGCGGTCGGCGATTTGGTTGCGCCGGAGCGCGGCGAAGATGCCTGCCGGGATGCCGATCGCCAGCTTGAGCAGCAGGGCAGGGACGGTGATCGCCAGCGTGGCCGGCACCCGCTCCAGCACGAGGTCCAGTGCCGGGCGGCCGTCGCGCATCGAGCGGCCCAGGTTGCCTTCGGCGATCGCGCGGAAGTAGCGCAGATATTGTTCCCAGAGCGGGCGATCGAGACCCCAGGCCTGGCGGAACGCTGCGATGGCTTCCGGAGGGGCCTCGGGCGAGAGGATGAGCATGGCGGGATCGCCCGAGAGCCTGAGGATGACGAACGCGAAGGTGACGACGAAGACGATCGTCAGCAGCGCGCGCAGGCCCCGTGTGAGCAGGAAGCGGAGCATCGGCCTAGGCCGCCACGCGATCGGCCATGGTCTCGCCGTGCGCGACGTGGCAGGCCACCAGGCGACCGTCGGGAAGCGGCTTGAGCGCCGGCAAGTCCACGCGGCAGCGCGCCACCGCGGCCGCGCAGCGCGGATGGAAGGCGCAACCCGCAGGCCGGTCGACAGGGTTGGGCGGGTCGCCGTTCAGGATGAGGATAGGACGGCGGCGCGCGGCGGCCGCGGTTGGAATCGCCGAGATCAGCGCGCGGGTGTAGGGGTGCGCCGGCTCGCGCAGCAGCAACTCCGCCTCGCCGTGCTCGACGATGCGGCCGAGGTACATGACCGCAACCTCGTGGCTGATCTGCCGCACCACCTTGAGGTCGTGGCTGATGAACAGGTAGGCGAGCTGGAAACGCTGCTGCAGGTCGATGAGCAGGTTGACGACCTGGGCCTGGATCGACACGTCGAGCGACGAGATCGGCTCGTCGCATACCAAAAGCGACGGCTCGAGGATCAGCGCACGGGCGAGCACGATGCGCTGGCGCTGCCCTCCCGAGAGTTCGTGCGGATAGCGCGTGAAGAAGCTTTGCGCGAGCCCCACGGCATCGAGGAGCGCGAGCGCGCGCTCGCGCCGGCCCTGCTTGTCGGCCATACCGTGGATCGCCAGCGGCTCCATGACCTGCGCGCCGACGGGAATGCGACGGTCGAGCGCGCCGAGCGGATCCTGGAAGACCATTTGCATGCGCCGGCGCGCCGCTCGCCACGCGCTGGTGCCGGGCGGCGGCACCGCGGCTCCTTCGAAGCGCACCTCGCCGGCCGTCGCCGACAAGAGCCCGAGCACGACACGCGCCGTCGTCGTCTTGCCGCAGCCTGACTCGCCGACGAGGCCCAGCGTGCGGCCGGGCGCGAGCGAGAACGAAACGCCGTCCACGGCGTGCAGGGCGGCGGGCTTCGCGAACAGGCTACCGGTGCGGCGAACGCGGAAGACGCGCGCGAGATCGCGCACCTCGAGCAGCGCGCCGGCGGACGGGGATACCGCGCCGGTCATGACGCAAATACCTCGGCGACGCGGATGCACGCGGCGTCGTGGCCGGCCGCCACCGTGCGGCGGCGGGGAACTTCGTCGCTGCACGCGGCGATCGCGCGGGAGCAGCGCGGCGCGAAGCTGCAACCCGGCGGCGCGGCCCCGGGCTGCGGTACGGTGCCGGGGATCGCGACGAGAGGGCGCAACGGCCCGTCGAGGTCCGGCAGCGCTTCGAGGAGGCCACGCGTATACGGATGCGCCGCCTTGGCGAAGATGTCCGCGATGGGCGCCGCCTCGACGATGCGACCCGCGTACATGACCGCGATGCGATCGCTGTTCTCGGCGACGACGCCCAAGTCGTGGCTGATCAGCACGATCGACATGCCGGCATCCTTGCGCAGCGTTCGCAGCAAGTCCAGGATCTGCGCCTGGATCGTCGCGTCGAGCGCGGTG
>JADLEZ010000377.1 GCA_020845855.1 Burkholderiales bacterium | reverse complement strand
CGGTCCGGGCCGGGTGCGGTTCGGGATGTCGTCGATTTGCAGGAGCATCGCCATGAAAGCTTGCCTGCCCGCAGCGGCTGTCGCCGCCGTCACCCTCGCCGGATGCGCGACCGTTCCCGATACGCCGCCCAAGGAAGCGGCGGCGGCCGTGACCGCGGCGGCTTCGCCGCAGGCGATTGCCAACGCGCAGCGCCTGGCCGGCGCCCCGGGCAGCACGCCCACCGCCCCGCCGGCGCCGCCGGCTTCCTCGCTGCGCACGTTCGCGGACGTGACCCGCGACGCGAAGGAGATGCCGGGCCTGCTGCACCTGTGGCAGAAGGACGACAAGGTCTGGATCGAGCTCGCGCCGGAGCAGTTCGGCCACCTGTACTTCTTCTCGACCAATCTCGACCAGGGCCTGGGTGAGAGCCGCTTCCTCGCGGGCTCCATGTACAGCAGCCTGTCGCGCCGCTTCGGCGGCCCCATGATCGTCGCCTTTCGCAAGGTGGGCGCCAGCGTGCAGCTCATCGCGCGCAACGTGAAGTACACCGCGCAGGCGGGCACGCCCGAGGCGCGCGCGGTCGCCGACGCGTTCTCCGACAGCCTGCTCGCGACCGCGCCGGTCGTTTCCCAGCCGCATCCCGAGCGCAAGTCGGTGCTGATCGAGGCCAACACCCTCTTCTTCGCGGACCTCCCCGGCGCCGCACCGCGTCTCGAGGCGGCCTATCGGCAGTCCTACGCGTTCGACGCCCGCAACTCCTCGTTGAAAGACGTGCGCAGCGCGCCGGACTTCGCGTCGTTCAGCGTGACCGCGCACTACGCGCTGGCGCGCGTGTCGGTGCCACCGCCGGGCACGCCGGGCGCCCTGGAACCGCCGTCCACGCTCCCCGACATCCGCAGCCTGTTTCTGGGCTTCCACTATTCGCTGGCGAAGCTGCCGGACACGCCGATGCGCCCGCGCACGGCCGACGCGCGCATCGGCTACTTCGACACCGACGTCTGGGACTTCACGACCGACGACCGCCGGATCCCCATCGTCCACTACGTCAACCGCTGGCGCCTGGAGAAGAAGGACCCGGCCGCTGCGCTCTCGGAACCCAGGCAGCCGATCGTGTTCTGGATCGACCGCACCGTGCCCGTCAAGTACCGCGCCGCGATCACCGCCGGCGTGCTCGAATGGAACAAGGCGTTCGAGCGCATCGGCTATGCCGACGCGATCAAGGTCGAGATCCAGCCCGACGACGCCGGGTTCAACACGTCCGACGTCCGCCATGCGTCGATCCGCTGGATGACGACCGCGAGGAGCGGGTTCAGCGCCATCGGCCCCACCGTGGTCGACCCGCGCTCGGGCGAGATCCTGGATGCCGATATCGGCATCGATGCGACCAGCTTCCGCGCGTTCAAGAGCTTGAGCGCGGAAACGATCCCGCAGCGGCCGCTCGCGCGTGCGCTCACGGACGAGCCGTACTGCACGTACTCGATCGAGTCCGCCCTGCACGACGCGTTCGCCATGTCGCTGCTCGAAGCGCGCGGCGAGATGACGCTCGACGGTCCGGCGGCGGAGGCGTTCATCCAGGCCAAGCTCACCCATACCACGATGCACGAGGTCGGCCACGCCCTCGGACTGACCCACAACTTTCGCGCGTCGACCGTGTACAGCGACGTGCAGCTCGCCGATCCCGAGTTCACCCGGCGCAACGGCCTGTCCGGCTCGGTCATGGAGTACAACCCCGCCAACATCGCGCTCAAGGGCGAGCGGCAGGGCGAGTACCACATGTCGACGCTCGGCCCATACGACTACTGGGCGATCGAGTACGGCTACCGCGAGTTGGCGTCCGAGCAGGAAGCCACAGAGCTCGCGCGCATCGCCGGCCGCAGCCGCGAGCCCCAGCTCGCGTTCATGCGCGACGACTCGCTGTACTACAGCGGACTCGACCCGCGGGTGAACACGTTCGATCTCGGCACCGATCCGCTCGCCTACGCCGAGCGTCAGATCAAGCTCGGCCGCGAGCTGTGGCAGCTCACCGAGGCGCGCACGCTCAAGGAAGGCGAGAACTATGCGCTGCTGCGCCGGAACTTCACCCGCGGCCTGTTCGAAATCCACCAGAGCGCGCAGCACGCCACCAAGTTCATCGGTGGCCTGACCCTGTACTCCGACCACGCGGGCAACGGGCGCGCGCCGATGGAGCCAGTGCCCGCGAGCAAGCAGCGGGCGGCGCTCAACCTGCTCGCGACGAGCGTGTTCGCGGCGGACAGCTTCCGGTTCCCACCCGCGTTCTTAAGCCGTCTCGCGATCAACGATTTCGACATCGACGACGCGCGCGTGCTCGGCCGCGCGGTGCCCACCGTCGACATCGCGGTCGACCAGAAGGTGCTCGAGGTGCACCGCGCGGTGCTGGCGCCGCTTTTTTCCGCCGAGATCGCGCAGCGGCTCCTCAACAACGAGCTCAAGGTGCGCGACAAGGCCGAAGCCCTGACGCTCGCCGAGATGTACGCGACCCTGCACCGCGCGGTGTGGAGCGAGCTCGCCGCAGGCGAGGACATTCCGCTGATCCGCCGCAACCTGCAGCGCGAGTACGTGAGCCGCGTGGCGATGGTCGTGCTGCGCCCGGCGGGCACCATGCCGGCGGACGCGCGCGCGCTCCTGCGCGCCGACGCGCAGAAGCTCAAGGCGGAGCTCTTGGCGATGCAAGGGCGCCAGCGGCTGTCGGTGGAGACCCGGGCACACGTGGCGGAGAGCATCGCGACGTTGGACGAGGCGCTGAAGGCGCCGATCCTGCGGCAAGCGCTTTGATGGTCAAGCGCCCGCAGACCTCGGTCACGCTGTCGCCGCTCGACAACCGGGCGCTCGCGAACCTGACCGGGCCGCTGGACGCGAACCTGCGCCAGATCGAGGCCGCGCTCGACGTCGCGATCGCACACCGCGGCGGCGCGTTCACCATCACCGGCGAGCCGGCGCAGGCCGCGCGCGCCGGCGAGGCGCTGCAGCGGTTCTACGACGCAGCCGAGAAACCGCTGTCGGTCGACGACATCCAGCTCGGGCTGGTGGAGATCACGACGCAAAGGCGGGATGCGGCGCCGGGCGACGACAACGAGTCCCCGCCGCTCATCACGCGCCGCCCCGACCTGCACGGCCGCACGCCGAACCAGGTCGCCTACCTCAAGGACATCACGAGCCACGACATCACGTTCGGCATCGGCCCCGCCGGCACCGGCAAGACCTACCTCGCGGTCGCCTGCGCGGTCGACGCGCTGGAGCGCGACGCGGTCAAGCGCATCGTGCTCGTGCGGCCGGCGGTGGAAGCCGGCGAGCGGCTGGGCTTTCTGCCCGGCGACCTCGCGCAAAAGGTCGATCCCTATCTGCGCCCGCTGTACGACGCGCTGTACGACCTCATGGGCTTCGACAAGGTGGCGAAGCTTTTCGAGCGGACGATGATCGAGGTGGCGCCGCTCGCGTACATGCGCGGGCGCACGCTCAACCATTCGTTCATCATCTTGGACGAGGCGCAGAACACGACACCCGAGCAGATGAAGATGTTTCTCACCCGCATCGGTTTCGGCACCAAGGCGGTGGTCACCGGCGACGTGACGCAGATCGACCTCGCGCGCGGCCAGAAGAGCGGCCTCATCGAGTCGGCGCGCATTTTGGCCGGCGTGCGCGGCATCGCGTTCCGCCACTTCACCAGCGCCGACGTCGTCCGCCATCCGCTGGTGCAGAAGATCATCGACGCGTACGACCGCGAAGCGGCG
>JADLEZ010000376.1 GCA_020845855.1 Burkholderiales bacterium | reverse complement strand
GGGGGGGGCGCAAGGCGTCGTATCGTTCGCCAAGTTGGGGGCCTCCGGGTTTGTTGCGACGCCGCGACAGCACCGGGAGGGAAGCGCTGGATCGCCGTCCGGGAACCTCCCGTGCCTGCCCGAATTTTGGCGGCGAGGCTATCCGAAGGGGCTCGAACCTCACCGAAGGCCATCTTTACAGCTTCCCATGCCATTGGCGGGTTCGGGAATATCGTTCCGCTAAAATGGTGTTCTCTTCGGGTATCGGCATCCGGCATTGGCAGTTCGTTGAAGAACCCACTGTGTCATCCCGAGGAGCGAAGGCGACGAGGGATCTGCTTTATGCAATTCGCTGATTCGACGCGAAAGCGGATCCCTCGCTTCGCTCGGAATGACACGGTTACAGGGAACAACGCGCGAATTTCAACAGCCGTTAGATTGGGCCCTTGCCCACGACGGCGCGCCGATCCCGCGCTTTGCGCTTCGCCAGACCATCTTTTCACGCTAACGAACCGCCGTCCGCTTCGCTTCGATGGGGTCAGACTCTATTGAAGCGTCATATGACAGGACAATAGAGCTGACACTGCCACGCCATGCGATTCGACCTCACCGAAGAGCAGCAGATGATCGTCGCCACCGTCCGGCGCTTCGTTCGCGACGAGCTGATTCCGCTCGAGGACGGGATCGAGGAGACGGGACGCCTCGATCCCGCCAAGGCGAAAGCGATCTTCGAGAAGTCGCGCGAGCTCGGCCTGTACGCGACCAACATCCCGACCGAGTACGGCGGCGGCGGACTCTCGGCCGTCGACACGATGCTCGTCGAGGAGCAGTTCGGCCACACCAAGGACATCCTGATCCGCCGGGCGTTCGGCAACGTCTACGAATCGCTGCTCGAAGGCGACGCGGCGCAGAAGGAGCGGTGGCTCCTGCCGTGCGTGCGCGGCGAGCGCACCTGCTCGATCGCGATCACGGAACCCGGGGCGGGCTCGGACGCGGCGGGCATCCGCACGTCCGCGGCGCGCGACGGCAAGGGTTACCTGCTGAACGGCGGCAAGCACTTCATCAGCGACGGACACTACTCGGATTTCTTCATCGTGTCGGCCGTCACCGATCCGGCGGCGAAGCCGCGCCACGTGTCGCTGTTCCTCGTCGACAAGGACCTGCCGGGGGTTTCGGTCGGCCGCGACCAGAAGATGATGGGCATCACCGGCACGAGCCACGTCGAGCTCTTCTTCGAGAACGTGAAGCTCGGGCCCGAGCACCGGCTGGGCGCCGAAGGGCAAGGGCTCGCAATCGCCTACTCGACGCTCGGGCGCGTGCGCCTCGCGCAGGTCGGCGCGCGCGCGATCGGCAAGGCGAGCCGGCTGTGCACGATGATGACCGACTACGCGAACGAGCGCCGCCAGTTCGGCAAGGCGATCGGCCAGTTCCAGATGATCCAGCAGATGATCGCCGACAGCGTCATCGACATCAACGGGGCGCGGCTCATGCTCCTGCGCGCGGCGTGGGAGATCGACCAGGGTCGCGATGCGCGGGACTGGATATCGATGGTGAAGGTCGAGGCGGCGGAGACGCTCGGGCGCGTGGCCGACCGCACCGTGCAGGTGTTCGGCGGCATGGGTTACTGCAGCGAGCTGCCGGTGGAGCGGCTGTACCGCGACGCGCGGATCTTCCGGATCTTCGACGGCACCTCCGAGATCCACCGCACGGTGATCGCGAAGAGCGCCATGAAGCGCGGCGCGGCGCTGTGGGACATCGGCGCGTAACGGCGGGCTGGTCTAGGAGCAGTTTGTTGAATTTCGCGATCGTATCCCCAATCCGGTGTCATCCTTCAGCGGAGCGAGGGATCCGCTTTCGCGTCGAATCAGCGAGTTGCGTAAAGCGAGATCCTCGTCGCCTTCGCGCCTCGGGATGACACCGTGGGATTCTTAGCGCCCCTGCCAGCTCGGCGAGCGCTTCTGCGCGAACGCGCGCGGGCCCTCCTTCGCATCCTCGCTCGCGAGCATGCGCTCGGCGGCGGGGTAGCGCATCGCCATCGCCGCCTCCAGTCCGGGTGCGGCGAGGCTTTGCAGCATCACTTGCTTCGACGCCTGGACCGCGAGCGGCGCGCAGGCGAGAATCTCGTCGACGAGCGTGCGCACGCGCGCTGCGAGGTCCGCCGCCGGCACGACATCGTTGACGAGACCGATCCGCCTTGCTTGCGCGGCGTCGATGCGCCGGCCGGTGAGTACGAGTCCCATCGCCTCCTTCATCGGGATCGTGCGGGCGAGCCGCTGGAGCGCGCCGCCGCCCAGCGCGGCCAAGCCCACCCGCGGCTCCGGCAGGCCGAACTGCGCGTGGTCGGCGGCGACCGCGAGATCGCACGCGGCGACGATCTCCACGCCGCCGCCCAGGCACAGCCCGTTCACCGCCGCGATCACCGGCTTGAAGAGGTCGAAGCGCTTGGTGATGCCGGCGAAGCCGCCGTACGGATACTCGTAGCTGCCGGTCCGCGCGAGCGATTTCAGATCGGTGCCGACACAAAACGCGCGATCGCCGGTCGCGGTGATCACCGCGACCCGCAGGTCGGGATCGGCTGCGTACAGATCGAACGCCCGCGAGAGCTCGACATGCGCAGGCAGATGGAGGGAGTTCAACACCTCCGGACGGTCGATCGTGATCGTCAGCACGCTGCCGTCGCGGCCGAGCCGGCAGTACTCGTTCGCGCTCGTCGTCATCGGGCGCGGCGGGCGTTGAACTCGGCGAGCGCCGCGTCGATGACGCGCATGGTGCGCATCGCCGACTCGGGCGTGCTCTGACATCGTCCCTGTCCGTTCAACTCGTCGACGATCGACTGCACGAGCGGCTGGTGAACGTACGGCGGGTCGGCGATCGGGATCTCCTCGACCGTGTCGCCGCGCAGGATGCGGATCGGCGCGGGCGGTCGTCCCGCGGGAGGCGATAGCGGCGGGAAGGTCGAAAAGCGGATGCGCCCGGCCGACCCGACGATCTCGTTTTGCTCGTCGTCGATGTCGGTGGCGAAGCACCACGCGCCGCTGCCGTAGGCGCCGGACTCGTAGCGCCACGACGCCGACACGACGTCTTCCGGCGGATAGGCGCCGGCCTGGTTGTCGGCATACGCGCGCATCGACGCAACCGGGCCGACGATGAAGTCGAGGATGTCCAGCGTATGGCCAACCGCCTCGAAGAAGATGCCGCCGCCGGAGCGTTTCGGGTCGAGTCGCCAACCCCAGAACGGGCCGTCGAGCGCCGCGGGTTCGGGAATGCGGTGGAAGTGCCGCGAGATCGTCATGCGCACCTCGCCGATCGCGCCGGCGCGCACCAGGTCGCGGATCGCGGTGAAGCGCGGCAGCGCGCGCCGGTAGAATGCAACCCACAGCGGCACGTTCGCGCTGCGGCAGGCGTGCGTCATCCGCTCCGCCTCGGCGTGGCTCATCGCCATCGGCTTTTCCACCAGCACGGCCTTGCCCGCCGCGGCGCAGCGCAGCGCATAGTCCGCGTGCGAATCCGTGCGCGTGGCCACGTAGACCGCGTCGACGTCGGGGGCGCGGATCAGCGAATCGGCATCGCGCTCCGCGCGAACGCCGGGATGCAGCCCCGCGAACTCGGCCGCCCGCCCGGTGTTGCGGTCGTACACGGCAACGAGCGCGGAACGCTCGGCGCGCCACAGCGCCGGCCCGCTCTTCATTCGCGCGACCTCGCCGCAGCCGATCATTCCCCAGCGTATCGTCTTCATCCTCTCGCTCCGGCGGCGGGCATCTGCGGCGCGTTCCGGCCGCGCGCGCGGGCTGCTTCCTCCGCGTAGAGCACGCCGTCCTTCACCATCGCGTCGATCTCGGCCGCGGCGAACCCCAGCTCGCCGGCGATCTGCCGATTGTGCTCGCCCAGGAGCGGCGCGACGCGCCGCGGCGTCACGTCGCAGTCGGAGAAGCGGAACGGAATGTTGGCGAGCTGCACCTTGCCGAGCACCGGGTGCTCCTGCTCGACGATCATGCCGCGCGCCTTCACTTGCGGGTCCGCGATCACCTGGTCGATGTTCTGCACCGGCGCGGCCGGCACCTCGGCGGCATCGAGCTCGGCGAGGCATTCCTTCACGCCGCGCGCGGCCACCCAGGGGCGCACCTTCGCGAGGATCTCCTCGCGGTGCGCGTTGCGCCCCGGCGTGTCGTGGAACCGGCGGTCCGCGGCGAACGCCTCGCCGCCGATGAGCTTCGCCAACCGCTTCCAGGAGTCGTCGACCTGCGCGGCGATCACGATATCGCCGTCGCGCGCGCGGAACACGCCGTACAGCGTCGACTGCGGCAAGTCGTGGCCGGTCTGCACCGGGCGCTCCCTGCCGCCGCTCACGCTGTAGCACTGGACCGCGTAGTCGTGCATGCCGATCATGCAATCGTACAGCGCGGTGTCGACGTGGCGGCCCTTGCCCGTGACCGCGCGGCCGACCAGTGCTGCGCACACCGCGGCGACGCCGTGGATGCCCGCGTACATGTCGGCGATCGGCATGCGGAACAGCGGCGGCGGCTCGCCCGGAACGCCGAGCATCGCCATCGCGCCGCTTTTCGCCTCGGCGATCAGCCCGAACCCCGGGCGCTGCGCGTCCGGGCCGGTGTGACCGTACGCCGACACCGAGCAGTAGACGAGCTTCGGGTTCACCTTGGACAGTGTGGCGTAGGACAGGCCCAGCTTGTCGAGCGCGCCGGGCCGGTAGTTCTCGACGAACACGTCGGCCTTGGCGACCAGTCGGTTGACCAGATCGAAGCCGCGCGGCTCCTTCAGGTTCACGCACAGGCCGCGCTTGCCCATGTTCTGCTGGAGGAAGTAGCCGCTCTGCCCGTCCTTGATCCAGGCGTGCGCCCGTCCGGCGTCGCCCGCGGTCGGGCGCTCGACCTTGATCACGTCGGCGCCCATCCCGGCAAGGCAGCGCGACAGGTAGGGCCCGGCGAGAAAATGCGTGTAATCGACGACGCGGATGCCGGCAAGGGGGAGCGGGGAGGAAGCGGTCATGGCGACTCCGTGGTTGAGGCCCACGCGAGGGGCGGTGTGGCGCGGGAGCGGCTTGCGAGCGAAAGGGGTAGTAACGACGATAGTCGCCCGGCGGTCTGCTGTCTACGCAATGCATGGAATAGCCCTCATTGCGAAATTCAATAACGGATCGGCCCGCGGCGAAAGTTGCGCGTCGTTCGCCGATGCCCGAGCGAATCGCAGCCCTTCGTCTCGAGCGAGCTGTGGGGCGGCGCGATCAGACGGGAGCGAGCGGGATCCGAAGGCGGCGGGCGGCGGCCAGCATCCGGTCGTCATAGGAAGCCAGCGATACGCGCTGCCGCTGCGACCGGACGAACTCGATCGACGCGAGGTGGAGCGCATCGAGCGTCCGGACCGGAGCCGGAAACGGCTCGAGGGCTCGAGCGAGTACGGTGGGCGCGAGCTCGACGAGCGCGATCCGATCGAGGAGCTGGCGCGCGGCTTCGCCATGCGAGCGGGCGAGGCCGCGGGCATGGATGCGTACCCACAGCTCGTATTCCAGCAGGCGGCTCGCGATCAGCGATTCCCGCCACAGTGAAGCCGGCGGCCGCCGATCCTCGGCCAGCAGGTGCGCGAGCGCAACCGACGTGTCGACGTAAATCACCGCTCGGCGCGATCGGCGGCGAGCTCGCCCAGCAACTCGCGAAGCGGGGCCACCGGAAGACTCGGCGGCGGCTCCGGGGAAGCCAGCAACGGCGGAGTCAGCCAGCCGCGGCGTACGGCTTCGGCAAGCTGGGCGTCCGCCGCGAGCGCGCCGCGCCCGGGACGTGGGGGGACGAGCTCGGCCACCACGCGCTCGCGATCGGTGATCAGCACGGTCTCGCCCTGGGCGGCAAGGCGCACGTACTCGGCGAGGCGATTCTTCAGGATCTTGAGGCCAACGGCATGCATCGAAGCAAGGTAGCTTCCAAAGGCTACCCTGTCAACACGACGCCTCGTTGGCGGGTTCAGGCGGTGCCCGGGCGGCGGGGATCATGAGCGGGATTGCGCCGCCGCGTTGCTGGATGCAATCATTGCGAACATGGTCATTGCCTAACGCAATAATGCAGGGGGCACCGCCGATGGCTTCCCGTACCGCCGCCGCAGCCGCGCCGATCGACGTCAAGCTGCTCCGGCTCTTCGACGAGCTGTACCGCACGCGCAGCGTGAGCCGCGCCGCCGAGGCGCTCGGCCAGAGCCAGCCGACCGTCAGCATCTGGCTCGCGCGCTTGCGCAGGGAACTCGGCGACCCGCTCTTCGTGCGCGCCGGCGGCGGCATGCTGCCGACCCCGCGCGCCGACGGGCTGATCGATCGCGTGCGTGCGGCGCTCGAGCTTCTGAACGGCCTCGCCGGCGGCGAGCCCACGTTCGACCCGCGAACGGCGAAGCGCAGC
>JADLEZ010000375.1 GCA_020845855.1 Burkholderiales bacterium | reverse complement strand
TGACGAGCACCCCGAGCACCGGCACTTTCGGCTGCGCGAACGCGTGGCGTAGGAACAGGCCGGCTGCGGTGGCGAAGACGAAGCGCCGGCGCGCAGGCGTCATCGGATCACCTCGTCGTCGCGCACGAGCGCCGTCGCGAACCTCCGCCGGTCGATCACCCCTGCCTCGCTTGGCATCGGCATCTCCCAAAGTGCGGGCACCCGACCCGCTCGCCCTCTTACGCTCGCATCGCCGTCACGCGGCCGCTCCCGTCAGCCGAAACGCGTGCATCGGCCGCGCGAAGCCGTGCAGCGTGAGCTCGCCCAGGTCCTCGGTGGCGAAGATCTCGCTTACTTCGGCGTACACCCGCTGCGCGAGGATGATCTCGCCGGCCTTCGCGTGCTGGCACAGGCGCGCGGCGAGATTGGTCACGGTGCCGATGGCGCCGTAGTCGATGCGGCCTTCGAAGCCGATCGCGCCAACTGTCGCGAACCCTTGCGCCACACCGATCCCGAGCCCCAGGTCCACGCCGCGCTTTTTCCACTTCGCGGACAGCTCGACCGCGGCATCGCGCATGGCGAGGGCGAGCCGCACCCCGCGCTCGGCGGCATTCTCGACCGGGACCGGATCACCCAGGAACACCATCATGCCGTCGCCGGTGAAGCGCTCGAGGGTCGCCTCGTGCGCGAGCACGAGGCCGCCCATCGCGGCGTGGAACGAGCCGAGCGTGCGCATGAGCTCCTCGGGTTCCGTCGTTTCGGCGAACGCGGTAAAGCCGCGCAGGTCGCAATACACCACCACGATCTCGCGCCGGCGGCTTTTCAGCGGATCCTCACCGGAGCCGTCGATGATCATCTCGGCGAGCTTGGGCGAGAAGAAGCGCTTCAGGCGCGACAGCCGCTCGTTCTCCGCAACCTGCTCGGCGACCCTGCGCTCGAGTGTCGCGCTCCAGTCGGCGAGCTGGGCGGACTGTCGCTGCGTTTCGTCGTGCAGCCGCTTGATGCGCAGGAGCGACTGCACGCGGGCGAAGAGCTCCGGCTGGTTGATCGGCTTACTCAAGAAGTCGTCGGCGCCGGCGGCGATGCCGTTGATGCGCTCCGTCTGCGGGTCGAGCGAGGTGCACAGCACCACCGGCAGGAGCGCCGTGGCCGGATCGGCCCGGATCTTGCGGCATACGTCGTAGCCCGACATGCCCGGCATCATCACGTCGAGCAGTACGAGGTCCGGCGCCTCGGCGGCAACCTTGGCGAGCCCCTCCTCGCCGTTGACCGCGGTGGTGACCGCGTAGCCCTTGACGCCCAGGAGGTCGGCCAGGAGCTTCACGTTCTGCGGCGTGTCGTCGACCACCAGGATCTTCGCCTGCTCGCTCATCCCGTCCCCTCACGGCGCGGCCACGCCAGCCGCTTCCGCGCATGGTACCGAATTACCGCCCGTCTATGCGACGACTCCTCTCTGCCGCAGGGCGCGGATGTCCTCCTCCGACCACCCGAATTCGCGCATCACGGCATCGGTGTCGTCGCCCACGCCCGGCGCGGACGTGTGGATGGCGCCCGGCGTGCCGAGGAGCTTGGGCACGATGCCGGGCACGTCGAGCTCGTAGCCGTCGCGGGTCCGCTGGCGCAGGATCATGTCGCGCGCGCGGAAATGCGGATCCAGGGCGATGTCCTTCGCGGTGTACACCTTGCCGGCCGGCACGCTGGCCTTGCCGAGGCGATCGAGGATATCGCTCACCGTGCGGGTGCGCGTCCACTGCTCGATCGCGGCGTCGATCTCGGCCACACGCCGCACGCGCCCCGCGTTGCCCGCGAGCTCCGGGTCCTTGGCCAAGTCGCCGCGGCCGATGGCCTCCATCAGGCGCTTGAAGATACTGTCGCCGTTGCCGGCGACCAGCACGTAGCCGTCGCTGCACTTGTACGCGTTCGACGGCGCGATGCCCGGCAGCGCGCTGCCGGCGGCCTCGCGCACCACGCCGAACGCGCTGTACTCGGGAATCAGGCTCTCCATCACGTTGAGCGTCGCCTCGGCGAGCGCCACGTCGATCACCTGGCCCTTGCCGCCGTTGGCATTGCGATGATGCAGCGCCATCAGCACGCCGATCGTGCCGTGGAGGGCGGCGAGCGTGTCGCCGATGGAGATGCCGCAGCGAACCGGCACCCGGCCCGGCTCGCCGCACAGGTGACGCAGCCCGCCCATCGCTTCGCCGATGAGGCCGAACCCCGGCAGGTCGCGATACGGCCCGGTCTGCCCGTAGCCCGAAATGCGCAGCATCACGAGCCCGGGATTGGTCCGCGCGAGCGTTTCGTAGCTCATCCCCCACTGCTCGAGCGTGCCGGGGCGGAAGTTCTCGATCAGCACGTCGGCTTCGGCGATCAACTTGCGGGCGATGTCCTGCCCCTCGGGCTGGCGCAGGTCGATCGCGATCGAGCGCTTGTTGCGCGACTGCACCTGCCACCAGACGGAGGTGCCGTCCTTGACGAGGCGCCAGGTGCGCAACGGGTCACCGGTGCCCGGCGGCTCGATCTTGATCACGTCGGCGCCGAAATCGGCGAGCGTCTTCGCCGCGAACGGTCCGGCGATCAACTGTCCCATCTCGATGACGCGCAGGCCGGTGAGCGCACCGGGGGCGATTGGTTGTGCCATCGGCGTCCTTCTGTAAGGTAGGTGGTACGGCGGAAGCCATTCTATGTCCGATCGCGGGCATGCGTCGCGGGCGCGCTACCATCACCGCATGTACGACTGGACGCGCTTTCACGCGGCCACCCTCGCCGGAACGTTGCAGGGGGAAATCCCGCGCGCGTGCGAGCGCGCGTGGTCGTGGCTCGACCTTGCGCCGGAGGAGCGCCGGCAGCGCGTGGCCGGCACGCTGTCCGACGAGGCGGCGGCGCGCTGGATGCTGCAGGCGTTGCCGTTCGTGCGCCGTCGCCTGTGGCGCGACGCGGGCATCGACCCCGACGACACGCCGCGCCTGAACGCGTTCGTGCAGAAGCTGGGTACCGGCGCCGAAACACCGCGTGACCGTGAGCTCGTGCGCCGCTTCGACGCAACCGTGGACGTGGGTCAGACGGTGGCCGGCCTGTTTCCGGCCGCCGCCGCGCCTGCGCCCGCCGCCGACCCCGGGCGCGAGACGCTGCTCGCCGCCGTAGACCAACTAACGGCCGCGATCCACGGTAAGGACACCGCGGTTGCCACTCCCGCGTCGCAAGCCGCGTTGCGCCAGGCGATCGACGCGTTCGCCGCCATCGGCGCCGGGCTGCCGTCTTCTCTTGCGCGCGAGCATGCGTGGTGGCTCGGCATGGCATGGTGGGCGCTGGGTCACGGTGCGCTCGATCTCGCCCGCTACGACGAAGGGCGGCGGGCGCTCACGCTCGCCGCCTCGCACTACGAACAGGGCGACGACATCGCCGCGGCGGCGAGTTGCCGCGAGCGCCTGCGCGACCTCGACGTGCGCCTTGCCGCGGATTTCGACGCCGCGGCCGATCGCACGCTGCGCGCGCTGCTCGTGCAGCGCGACCCGATCGGACGCGCGCAAGCGTTGACGCAGCTCGCGCGCGAGGCCGCGGGCGCAGGCGACAAGTACGAGGCGGCGCGCGTCGCCGGGCAGGCCGCCGCAGTGCTGCGCGACGCGCGCTACCCCGACCCGGAGGAGGATTTCGAGGCGGCCACGCAAGCCTGGATAGACACTGCGGCGGAAACCGCCGCGCGCACGGCGCTGTTCGCGCGCGTGTGCGAGGTGGCGCAGTTCTGGGCGGTCATTCTCGGCGCGCGTGCCAGCGCGCGTCTCGCCGACGATCCGCACGGCGGTGCGCGCGCCGAAGCCACGCTGCGCCGCCTCCCCGCTTTCAGCGCCGAACTGTTCGAGCAGGCGCGGCAGGCCGAGGACGACGCGGCGCAGCGCTTCCTCGCGTGGTGCCCGCCCGCCGGCGCGCCGCCGGTCGAGCGGCCACCGGTCGACGCGGGCGCGCAGCGCACCGAGGCGCTCGCCGCCCTCGACGACGGCCTCACGCGGTTGCGCGAATCCTGCAATGCCGCTCCCGACGCGGCCCAGCTCAACGAAGCGCTGCGTCTGCGCGAACGCGCCGAGGCGCTCGGCTCACGCGTGCACGCGGCGCGCGCGATGGTGGACGAGATGTACGTGCTCCTCGCGCTGTCGCGCCACGCCCAAGTCCCCGCGCTCGGCGAGCTCGCGCTCCGTACGCTCTTCGGCGAGCACCCGCGGCGCCTTTCATCGTTCACCACCGGCTACGAGCGCGAGCTCTACCTCTTCGTCATCGACTACCAGGCGCGCGCCTACCAGGCGCAAGGCGACGACGAGGCGATCCTCGCGCTTTGCGAGCCCGTCATCCGCCACATCGAGGGCGAGCGGGCGAAGGTCAGCAGTCCGTACCAGCAAAGCGCGTTCCTCGCCACCCGTGTGGAGCTGTACGAGCTCGTGGCGGCGGCCGCGTTTCGACTCGGGCGCTACGACCTCGTGCTCGCGGTGAGCGAGCTGCTGAAGGCGCGCGCGGCGCTGCGCAGCCTTTTGGCGCCCGGTGCCGACGCGAGCGTGCAAGACGTCGACGCACAGCTCGCGGACGTCAATGCGCGGCTGCCTGATGCGGCGCCCGAAGCCGCCCCGGCGTTGCGCGAGCGGCGGCAGTGGCTGCTCGACCTGCGCGCCATCGCGCGCACGCGCGCCGGCGGCGCGCTGCCCGAGGTCTCGCTCGCTGCGGTGCGCGCCGCGCTCGCGGCCGACGAGGCGGCGGTGTCGTGGTTCTGGCTGGGCTCCGGCACGCTGCTCGTGCTGGCCATCACCCGCGACGGCGAGCATCCGACGGCGATCCGGCTCGACCCGGCACAGCAGGGGCTGCTGCGCGACTACGCGTCGTGTGTCGGGGAGTCGAGCGCCGGCGACCCGGACTGGGACAGGCTCGTGCCGCGCATCGAGGAGCTCATCGCAGCACTCGGGCCAGTGCTCTTTCCCGCGGACGTCGCCGCTTTCGTGAAGGCCAAGCCGCGCCTCGTGCTCTCACCGCATCGCACGCTGCACCTCTTTGCGTTCCACGCGATCGCGTGGCCGGGCGGCGGCTTCGTCGGAGAGCGCTTCGCCGTCCGCTACGTTCCGAGTCTCGGCAGCCTGCTGGTGCCGTGGCGCGGCAACATCGATGGGCGGGTGCTCGCGGTGGGTGTCGCCACCTTCGACGATCGCGCGCTCGCGTCGCTCCCGGATGCGGAGAAGGAAGCCGCCGCGGTCGCCGCCGTGCACGGCGCCAGGGGAGCAGCGCTTCTGGGCGCGACGCGCGCGCAGTTCACGGCGCAGCCGCTCGCGGACTTCCGCTGCATCCATCTTGCGACCCACGGCAGCAGCGTGCTCGCCGGCAGCGCCGTCGACGATCCGCTGGAATCGGCGCTGTGGTTCAGGGACGGCCCGCTCACCGGATGGGAGCTGATGGCGCTTGCGCTGCGCGCCGAGCTCGTGGTGCTCGCCGCGTGCCACTCCGGCCAGCGCTCGATCGCGGGGCGTGGGCTCGACCGGCTCCCCGGCGACGACAT
>JADLEZ010000374.1 GCA_020845855.1 Burkholderiales bacterium | reverse complement strand
GGCAGTTGCGGCCGGCCGCGACGCCCGCGGCCGATGGTCACGTCCTGCGGGGCCATATCGAGCTCGCCGCCGAGCAGCGCGCGCAGCGTCGCTCGGCCGACAATGTAGCGGGCACGCAGCTCCGGCCGCCCGAAGCGGGCGGCGCGCGCGTGCTCGGCGGCCGACAGCAGCACGGCCAGGGCCGCCACGTCGTCGTCCGTGCGCGCAAGCTCGCACATCCACGCGGCGACACCGTCGGCGGGTGCCGCGAGGCTTACGGCTGACACGCGATGCTCGCCCATCAATCGCGCTTTCCCGACGTGCTCGGATTCGTGCTGTCCCGCATGTCGCGCTGGCCCCGCCGCGTGCTGGACGGCTTCGGCTACCTGGCCTATGTGCTCGTCTATCGCGTCCTGCGCTGGCGGCGCGCGCTGTCCGCGACCAACATCGCCAACGCATTTCCGGAAAAGTCACCCGCCGAACGGGCGGATATCCTCCAGCAATCGTACCGCAATCTCGGGCGGTTTCTCGCCGAAGCGCTGTGGGGCTGGAACGCGAGCGCCGAGGCGCTCGGCGCACGCGTGCGCATCGTCAATCCCGAGCTCATCACGCGCTTCACCGCGCAGGGGCAGTCGGTGGTGCTGCTCGCCGCGCACTTCTGCAACTGGGAGTGGCTGCTGCTCGCCGCGGGAGTCGCGCTCAAGATTCCGATCGACGCCGTCTACAAGCCGCAACGCGTGCGCGGCATCGACGAGTTCCTGAAGGCGCGCCGCGCGCGCTTCGGCGGCAACCCGATCCCGCACCAGAGCTTCATGTTCGAGGTGATGAAGCGGCGCAACGACGTGCGCGCGTACGCTCTGGTGGCCGACCACACGCCCAAGCACAACGAGGAAAAGCACTGGACGCGGTTCCTGAACCAGGACACCGCGTTCTTCGTCGGCGCCGACAAGATCGCGAGGATCCTCAAGGCGCCGGTGATCTACGTCGCCATGCGCCGCGACGGACCGGGACACTACAGCGTCGATCTCGAGCTCCTCGCCGAGCCGCCGTACGACCGGGACTCGGGTCCCGAGATCGTCGAGAAATTCGCACGCGTGCTCGAGGAGGAAATCCGGCGCAGCCCGGCGGACTGGCTCTGGTTGCACCGGAAGTGGAAGTACGGCAAGCCGCTGTACGCATAGCATCGTCCGCAAATTACGTGTCCGCGGCGGCTTCGCCGCGGGCTGCGCAATTTGCGGCCGGTAACGCTACCGCGTTCGGCTCGGGAGCGGCCCTTCGCCGAACGCGCAGCACACCCTGAAAGCGCGCGGATCATAGGCGCGCTGCGCGCGCCCGTTCGGTGGCGCGCGCGTGCCGGCTGAAAGCCTGCGGCGCTACGCTCTTGCTTCGGCCTGCCGCTGCGCCAGGAATGCCGCCATGGCGCGTACCGTCGGGTACTCGAAGAAATCGGTGACTTCGAGATAGCCCGGATAGGTCGCTTCCACCTTCTCGTAGATCTGCGCCAGCGTGAGCGACCCGGTGCCGATCTCGAACAGGTTGTCGTCGGCCGAGATGGTGCGGTTCGGCAGCGCGGCCTGGCAGATGGCGAGCAGTGTCTGCTCGAGGTCGGTCGCGGCCGCGGCGCCGGGGGCCGCCGAGGGGTCGAGGCGCGCGATCTCGGCGAGCACCCCGGCGAAGCGCCCCTCCTCGAAGTCGCGCGCGAGCGCGAAGCGCTGGACCTTGCCGCTCGTCGTCTTCGGAAACTGGCGCACGGGCAGTACCGCGGCGACGGGCAGGCCCATGCGCTCGTTGACCACACGGCGCACCGTACGCGCCGTCTGGGCAAACGCGGCGAGGTCGTCGCCCTTGTTCAGCAGGAACACGAGGACGTCGTCGGTCGCCGCCTGCGGCGGCCGCGTGCCGGCCGCGGCGGCGCGTCCGAGCTCGATGCCGGCGTGTTGCGCGAGCACGAGGTCGATGTCCTGCGGATAGTGGTTCTGCCCAGCGACGAACAGGATCTCCTTGACGCGGCCGGTGATCACGAGCTCGCCGCCGATGATCGTTCCGAGGTCGCCCGTGTCGACGAAATCGTCCGGCGTGCGCGAGGCTCGCGTCAGCTCCGGATCGTCGTAGTAGCCGGGGCTTACGTTATCGCCGCGGATGAGCACGCGCCCCACCGTGCCGGGGGCGGCTTGCGCGCCGCGCTCGTCGGCGATGCGCAGCTCGCAGTGCGCTACGGGCCTGCCGACGTGAACGAGCTCGACCGCGTCCTCGGCATCGGTGGCGACGTGGCGCACGGTGTCGCCGGGACCGAGCGCGTTGCGCGACAGGGTCGTGGCCGCAAGCGGCGCACCGGGCTTGGGGAAGGTGACCGCGAGGCTCGCCTCCGCGAGGCCGTACACGGGGACCATCACGTTCGGCCGCAGGCGCGCCGGCGCGAGCGCCGCGACGAACTCGCGGCACAGGTCCGCTGCGATCGGCTCGGCGCCGTTGAACACGATGCGCACGCGCGACAGATCGAGCCCGGCGGCCTTGGCCGGGTCGTGCGACTTCAAGTAATGCATGTACCCGAAGTTGGGCGAGCAGGTGACGCTCACCCGGTGCTCGCTCGCCTTCGCGAGCCACAGCCCTGGCCGCCGCACGAACAGCGCCGTCGGCATGAGCCAATGATCCACGCCTTCGAACAGCGGTGTCAGGTGGAACCCGATGAGGCCCATGTCGTGGGTCAGCGGCATCCACGACAGGCTTGCGTCGTCGTCGCGCGCCGCAACGCCCTTGGCGATCGCGTCGATGTTCGTGGTGAGGTTGCGGTGGGTGAGGATCACGCCCTTGGGCTCGCTGGTGGAGCCTGACGAAAACTGGATGAACGCGACGTCGTCGGGCGTCGCGCGGTGCTCGATGCCCGGAATCGAGACGTCCGCCACTTCGTCCAGGAACACGGTATGGCGCTCGATGCGCGCCATGCGGTCGGCAAGGCCGTTCT
>JADLEZ010000373.1 GCA_020845855.1 Burkholderiales bacterium | reverse complement strand
TAAATCAGAGCTTCCTTAGGTGATCAAGCTGACGGCTAGCCTACTGCCAAGGCCATGGCATCTCAACTCCGCGGCCCCTGCACCGCGTACAGGTTCGCAACCGCCGTCGGCTCGGGCTTAAGCGCCGCGATCGCCTCGGTCGTGAGCGGCGGCACGATCTGCCATGCCGCTTCGCTTTCCAGATCGGAATCGGCGACGTCTCCCGCCAGCGCCTCCGCCAGGTCCGCATCCGTCACTGCCCCGGGCACACCCTCGCCATCGGCAGCCGCGTCGAACGCGACGTCCGGCGGCTCGAGCACGCCCGAGAACGCATCGATCGCGTGCTGAACCGTCGCGGGATCGAGCGTGGTGACCCCGGGGTCGTCGAAGGCGAGCAGCGAGGCGAGTGCTGCGTCGAAGTCGAACGATTCGAGTGTCGCACTTTCGCCCACGCTCGCGAACCCAGCCATCTCCCCCTGCGGCAGCACCGCCGCCTCGGGTCCGCTGACCGGGAAGTTCGGCCCATCCGCCTGCGCGCCATCGCCCGTCGGCACGCTGCCGGCCAGCGTGATCCCGAGATCGCCGTTCTTCCAGTTCCGCACTTCCACCACGTTGGCCGGCGCCCCCGAGTGATCGGCACCCTCGAACGCCCTGATGGTGAGCTTGCCGGGTTCGCCCTCCTCGCCCGTGAAGGTGAGTTCCAGGCGGCCGTCCGCCGACGCCCACTTGCCGTCGCCGGCCGTCATGGTGCCGCCGATGTCGGTGCCGTAGAGCTCGATGCGTCCCACACCGTCGGCATCGACGATGGTGTCGGCTCCATCCCCGCTGTCGATCACGTAGGTGTCGTCGCCGCTGCCGCCTTCCAATCGATCGTTGCCGCGGCCGCCACTAAGAAGGTCGTCCCCCGAGCCTCCCTGCAGCGTGTCGATCCCTGCGCCGCCCTCGAGCTCGTCGTCGCCCTGATTGCCCACGACTTCGTCTTCCCCCTGCCCACCCATCACGAGATCGTCGCCGGCGCCGCCTTCGAGGTGATCGCCACCTCCGCCGCCACGCAGCACGTCGTCGCCGCCCCCGGCGTACATGCGATCGGAGCCCCTTACGCCCTTGAGGATCTCCGCCTCCTCGTTGCCGAACACCACCTGGTTCTTCCCGGCATCCGCCGCACCGGACTTGATCGTCACGCTGAGCGGCATGCCGTCGCTGCCGGTTATCTCGCGATCGACGAACGTCCAGTCCTGGGACCCTGCAACCGCCATCGCGGTCCCCGAGTCTTGCGCCGTCTTCCATGCGAGAAACTTGCCGCGGTCGGCAAGCCACGCCTCGCTGATCAGCGCGTCACCGGAATCGGGATCGAACCGGTTCAAGTGGCCGTCGCCATTCACGCCGGCCAGGAGCGCGCGATTGCCGATCAACGCCACCGGCTGCAAGTTGGCGAGCGCGTGGCGATAGCCCGCATCCTGCTTGGCCAGCGACGCGAGCTCGTCTCCCGTCCTCGAGCTCAAATCCACGACCTGCGCGCGATGCGCGGGATC
Organism: Burkholderiales bacterium; assembly: GCA_020845855.1. Lineage (GTDB taxonomy): Bacteria > Pseudomonadota > Gammaproteobacteria > Burkholderiales > Casimicrobiaceae > VBCG01. Next base: position 24,983 of record JADLEZ010000373.1, on the reverse strand, counting down.
CGCGACGAACGCGTCGATCGCTGCGCCGATGTTCGCCGACCCAGACGGCAACAGCGAGCCGAGATACGAGGTCAGCGTCTGCGAGCGCGCAGCGTCATCGTCGCCCGCCTGCGTCCAGATCGCATCGAACGCCGACGCCGCAAGCTCCGGATCGAGCGCGGTGAACCAGCCTTGCACACGCCCACGATCCACGACTGCGGCCTCGCTCGCCGGTGTTACGGGCGTTGTCGTGCCTGTGCCCTCGAAATCCGGTAGCCAGCCGCGCGTCGCGCCCGGCGGCGGCAGAATGCTGCCCGCGCTCAATCCGGCGATGATGTCCGCGCGGCTCATTCCCACCCAGGCGGCGGTAAGGTAAGGAATCGGCAAGCCCCTGTTCGCCTCGTCTGCCATGTCATTTTCCTTTCACTCGAAGTCGCGCCCAGATCGTGGCCGGCCAGGCGCCTAGGATGGTCGAATCGAGCCGTGATTGCACTCATCCATTTGGACGACTTGCATTCGCCGCCGCCGGCGTACTAGGCGGTTCGCCAGATCGCGCGCGGTCCGACCGAATACATACCATCCTTGGTGGCGCGTTGTGCCCTGTCTGAAATAGCAGGTGGCGTCCGAATCCACGCCCACGTCGTGCCGGCACGACCGGCGCGTCGCGGCTGGCCGCGCTCTTCCTGCTCGACAGCTACCTGATCCGTCGCGAACCGGCTCGCGATCGTCGAGATCGCCGAGCGCTTCGCGCAAGCGCAATGGCTTACCGCGGCACCGTCAGACTGCGAAACGCCTGCCGCGCCGCCGGCAGCTTCTTGCATTCTGCGCCGTCGATGCGAACACCGCCGTCGTCGCTCAGGAGTTGCACGTTCGACGACTGCGGAATCGCGAACAGCGCCTCGGGCCGCAGGTCGCGCCAATCGACGCTGACCGGAACCGGCGTGTGGCTACGCTCGCCCGACCAGCGATACAGCGCGAAGGTCCCCTCGTCCGCGGTGGGGCCGGCGACGATCAGGTAGCCGGCTGACACGTGCTCCATGCCGCGAATCCCGCGCCCGCCGAGGTCGAGCTCGATCGGCGCGCCGAGCCTCGCGCGCTCGCCGGCGACGACTTCCGCGGGATTGGCGAGCGGCACCACGAGCGCGCGCCCCTCGAACAGCGGATTTCGAAAGCCGATCAGCACGCCGCCTTCGGGTGTGGCCGCAAGACCCTCGATGTTGAGGCCGCCGGGTGCCTCGGGCGCGCGCCGCGCGGCGTCGGTCAGGCGATAGCGTGCAAGTCTCGGGTCCGCCGTCAGGTCGTCGAGGAGGCGCGTGTACGGCACGCCCACGGGATTCAGCGACAGCCCGGGCCCGATGTCGGTGGCGAAGAAGCGTTGCCGGCTCGGATGCGCCTTGCCGCTGCTGCTGCGGCCGTGCGAGGTGATCCAGTACACACGGCTGCCGATCGGGGCGGCGCCCTCGATATCGGACTCCTTGCCGCCGGAGCGGAGAAACGCGCCGAGGTCGAGCGAGCCCACGCTGGCGGGCGCTCCGCGGCGATAGTAGGTGATCTGGTTGCCCTCGTCATTGGCGACCGCGAAGTGATCGGGGTCGAGCGCGACGGCGGCGGAGGCGTCGCAAGGGCCGCGGTAGGTGACGATCTCCTGCGCGCTTGCGGTCGCGATGAATGCCAGCCACGCGAGCCAGCAAACGAGCTTCATCCGAGCACGAGCACATGCACCCGGTACGGACCGTGCGCGCCCAGCACGATGGTCTGCTCGATGTCGCCCGTGCGCGAGGGTCCCGACACCATGTTGACCGCGCGCGGCATCGTCCCGCACTCGCGACGGACGAGCGCGAACGCCTCCTCCATGCCGGACACGATCCGTTCCGCGCGCACGACGGCAACGTGGGTGTCGGGCAGGAGCGCGGTGGCGGTGGGCGTATCGGCGCCGCTCACCAGCACGAGCGTGCCGGTCTCCGCGATCGCGCAGAACGTGCCGGTAATGCCGAGCCGGTCGTTGCCGGCCGTCGGCCGGGCCTCGATCGCGAGGCCCGGCCCGGACCAGTCGAGGTGAGCGAACTCCGGCCAGCACACGCCGGCGTGCGATTTCTGCTCCGCGATCCGCGCCGGAAGTTCGAGCCCGTCGAGATACCGCCTCACCGCCGCCGGAATCGCCTCCATCGACGCGATGCGCTCGACGGTGCTCGCCATGTCGGTCGCGCGCTCGAGGAAGCGCTGCACGAGGTCGGCGGGCATGGCGGGGCGCGGGCCGTGCGAATGCGCGGCGAGGTACGCATCGGCTTGCGCGCGTGCGGTGACATCCGCGTCCGTGCGGCCAAGCGCCTTGCGCACGCGCGCCAGCACTTCGTCGCGCGACGCGCGGTTCCGCTCCACGAAATCGAGGCTCAACGTCCGCCCTTGCGCACGAACTGCGCGAGCCGCGCGATGCCCTGCTCGATCGCCTCGTTCGATGCTGCATACGAAAACCGGATGTGCTGCCCGTCGCCGGGCACGCGCCTTCCGAAGTGGATGTCGGCAAGCACGGCGATGCCGGCCTCGTGCAGCAGGCGCTTGCGGAACGCTTCGGAATCGGCGCAGCCGGTGAGGCGGCAGGCCTCGGTCACGTTCGGCCACGCGTAGAACGCGCCGCCTGGCGAGGCGCAAGTGACGCCGGGCACGTCGTTCAGCAGGCGCACGATCAAGTCGCGCCGCTCGCGGAAGCGCTCGCGCATGTGCTCGGCGGCGTCCTGCGGGCCGGTGATCGCCGCCACCGCGGCCCATTGCGAGATCTGCGACGCGCACGACTCGGTGTTGGTAATCCAGCGCGTGAACACCGGCGCCAGCACCCGGTTGGCGACGTAGCCGATCCGCCAGCCGGTCATCGCCCACGTCTTGGACGCGCCGTCGCTGATCACGGTGCGCTCGAGCATGCCCGGCCGGGTCGCGATCGAGTCGAACTTGCCATCGTAGACAAGGCGCGAGTAGATCTCGTCGGCGAACACCCAGACCTGCGGATGCACGCGCAGGCCCTCCACGATCGCGTCGAGCTCGGCGTGGTCGAGGATGCCGCCGGTCGGATTCTGCGGCGAGTTGAGGATCAGGAGCCGCGTCTTGGGCGTGATCTTCGCCTCGAGCTCGGCGGGATCGAACGCGAAGTTGCGCGACTCGCGCAGGTAGATGGGCACGGGCACCGCGCCGTTGGCGAGGATCTGCGACTCGTAGATCGGGAAGCCCGGGACCGGGTAGATCACCTCGTCGTCGGCGCCATAATCGGTCACCGACGCAATCGTGTACGCGATGAAGGGCTTGGCGCCCGCCCCGATCACGACGTCATCCGGGACGATGTCGAGTCCGCGCCGTGAGCCCAGATCCTTCGCGGCCGCGGCGCGCAATTCGTCGATGCCGGCGCTCGGCGTATAGCCGTGCTTTCCGGAACGGATGGCCGCGATCGCCGCTTCCTGCACGTTGGGTGGGGTCGGAAAGTCAGGCTGCCCGATGCAGAAGGAGACGATATCCTTGCCTCCGCGCACCAGCGCGTTGACTTCCGCGAGCACGACGAAGGCATTCTCCGTGCCGAGCGACTCCGCGCGGCGCGACAGCCGCGGTGCCGGAAGATGAGGAGCATTCATCGAGACGAGCCTTTTCGTTGAGCGTACAGTTCGCGGAACGTGCGCCCCGCCGGCGCGGGCATGTCGCGCTGCCGCGTCCACTCGCCGCCGAACGGGAGCTTGTGGATCATGCCCTGCGGCCCGGCCAGCGAGCGCAGCAAGCGTACACCCAGCCTGCTCGCAACGGCGTACAGCTTCGGGCGGCGCGCGAACCACGCCCACAGCCGCAGCGCCGCGCGCTCGCTCCACGGCCGGTAGTGCTCCGCGAACTCGCGCTCGCGAAGCTTGCGCTGCAGGTCGGGCAGCGGGATCTTCACCGGGCACACCACACCGCACTGGTTGCAGAACGTCGACGCGTGCGGCAGCTCGAGGGCGTTCTCGAGCCCCACGTACATGGGCGTGAGGATCGCACCGATCGGGCCCGGGTACACCCAGCCATATGAGTGGCCGCCAACGTTCTGGTACACCGGACAGTGATTCATGCACGCGCCGCAGCGGATGCAGCGCAGCGCCTCGCGCACCTCGCTTGCGAGCACGTCGCTGCGGCCGCTGTCGACCAGGATGAAGTACATGTGCTCGGCGCCGTGGAACTCGCCCGGTCCCTTGGTGCCCGTCAGGATGTCGACGTAGTTGCTGATCGACTGACCGGTCGCCGAGCGCGGCAGCAGGCGCATCAGTGTCGCCACGTCCTCGAGCGTGGGCACCACCTTCTCGATGCCCGAGATCGCGACATGGACCTTGGGCAGCGTGGTGCCGAGCGTCGCGTTGCACTCGTTGGTCACGATGACCACCGAGCCTGTTTCGGCGACGAAAAAGTTGCCGCCGGAGATGCCCATGTCGGCGGTGAGGTAGTGCTGGCGCAGGACCCCCCGCGCCTCCAGCGTGAGCTCCTCGATCACGTCCTTGCGCGGCGTGCCGTGCTTGCGCGCGAAGAGCTCGGCCACCTCTTCCTTGCTCTTGTGCAGGGCGGGGCCGATGATGTGCGACGGCGGCTCGTAGTCGTTGATCTGCAGGATGTACTCGCCGAGGTCGGTCTCGACCACGGTCATCCCGGCGCCCTCGATCGCGTGGTCGAGTGCCGACTCCTCCGACACCATCGACTTCGACTTGATAATCTTGCGCACGCCGTGATGGCAGGCGATGCCGAGCACGAGCCGGTTGACTTCCGCCGGGGTCTGCGCGAACAGCACCGTGGCGCCGCGCGCAGCGGCGTTGCGCTCGAACGTCGCAAGCCACACGTCGAGGTTGTCGAGCCCGCGCTGGCGGATGGCGCGCCCGGCCTCACGCGTGCCCTCGAAGTCGTCGAGCTCGGCGATGCCCGTGCGCCGCGCCGTGACGAACTTGGTCTTGAACTTGACGAGGTTCTTCTGAAGCTGCGCGTTGTCGAGACTCTCGTGCGCCCGCGCCTTGAAGTGCATGGAGGAGATCTGCATATCAGCTCCGCCGGGCCGCCCCAAGGAGCTGACGCGCCCCCGCCGGGGGCAGCGAGCGCAGCGAGCGTGGGGGTCGTAACATTACGCCTTTCCGGCGAGGACTTCCGCGACGTGAAGCACCTTCGTCTTCGTGTCGCCGCGGCGGCGCAGCCGGCCCTCGATGTTGAGCATGCAGCCCAGGTCGCCCAGCACCACGGCGTCGGCGCCCGATTGCTCGATGTCCCCGCACTTGTTGTCGGCAAGCCGCGCCGAGATGTCGCCGAACTTGATCGAGAACGTGCCGCCGAAGCCGCAGCAGGTTTCGGGCTCGGCCATCTCCGTCACGCGCAGGCCCTCGACCCTGCCGAGCAGCGCGCGCGGCTGCGTCTTGACATTCATCTCGCGCAGGCCCGCGCAGCAGTCGTGGTAGGTGACGGTGCCGGCGAACCGGCCCGGGACACGCTCGAACTTGACCACGTTCGCCAGGAAGTCGGTGAGCTCGTACGTTCGCGCTGCGAGCTTTTCCACGCGCGCGAGCATCGCGGCATCGCCCGCGAACAGATCGGGGTAGTGCGTGCGGATCATCCCGCTGCAGGACCCCGATGGCGCCACCACGTAGTCGCAGCCCTCGAATTCTGCCACGAGCTTGCGGGCGAGCGCGATCGCGTCGGTGCGGTCACCCGAGTTGTACGCCGGCTGCCCGCAGCAGGTTTGCGTGGGCGGCACGACGACCTCGGCGCCGCCCGCCTCCAGGAGCTCGAGTGCCGCGAAGCCGATCGACGGTCGCATCAGGTCGACCAGGCAGGTCACGAAGAGTCCGACACGCATGCTAGTTGCCACGTCCGCAAACTACGTGTCCGCGGTCGCTTCGCGACGGGCTGACCGATTTGCGCCCGGCATGCTTCCGCGCGCGGCTTGGGGCGGCCCTCGGCTCCTTGGGCCGGTGAACAGGCGCGAGGCATCGAGTATCGCCTCGCGGCGCCGACTCGCATTTGCTCGCCGCCCTTCGGGCCTCGCTGCTCGCGTCGCCACGCCTTTCGCGCGGCAACGGCAACGAAGCGCGTCGATCACAGCGCGCTGACGCGCGCCGATCAGTAACGCGCGCATGCGACCTGACAGCCTTCGCTGGGTGGCGGCGTCGGATGTACATTGCCCCGATTTCGAGATGGCTTCCGACGATCTTAGCATCCCGGACAGGCTGGGGACGACCGGTCCGCGCTCGCGCAGGCCGAAGGCTTTCTGTTGGCAGGCGCGCGCTACCGAGCGAGCGCACGCAGTGCGCGGCGATCGGCGCGCTTCCATGCCCTTGCTACGCGAAAGGCGCACGGCCGCCCGAAGCCTTTCGCGCTGACATCACCGGCCGCGAATTACGCAGCCCGTCGCGAAGCGACCGCGGACACGTAATTCGCGGACGAATCAATAATACTGCGACTGATTCAGCGCCAGCGCGCACAAGCCCATGAGCCACTGCGGCAGGATGCCGAAGTACAGCAGCGCCAGGCCGTTGACCGAGAGCAGGATGCGGGTATCGCCGCGGGCGTCGATCGGCGAGCGGTCCGCGGGCTCGTCGAAATACATGAACTTGACGATGCGCAGGTAGTAGAAGGCGCCGATCAGCGCGGCGATCACCCCGACCACGGCGAGCCAGACGAAGCCCGCCTTCACCGCCGCCTGCAGGACGAGGAGCTTGGCGTAGAAGCCCACGGTGGGCGGCACGCCCGCGAGCGAGAACATGACGACCAGCATCACGAACGCCCACCATGGCGAGCGCGCGTTGAGGCCCTTCAGGTCCTCCAGCCGGTCGGCCTCGAAGCCCTTGCGCGACAGGAGCAGCACGATGCCCCACGCCCCGAGCACCGTGAGCACGTACGCCGCCATGTAGAACATCGCCGCCGAGTAGCCCTGCCCGTCCGCGGCCAGGAAGCCCATCAGCACGTAGCCCATGTTGGCGATGGTCGAATACGCGAGCATCCGCTTGATGTTCGTCTGCGCGATGGCGACGATGTGGCCGACCGCCATCGAAAGCACCGACAGGACGACCAGCATGCCCTGCCAGTCCACCTCGGCGCCGATCATCGCGCCCGCCAGGAGCCGCAGCAGCATGGCGAAGGCGGCGAACTCCGGCGCGGTATTGATCAGGAGAGTCATGGCGGTCGGCGCGCCCTGGTACACGTCGGGCACCCACATGTGGTACGGCACGGCGCCCAGCTTGAAGGCGATCGCCGACACGATGAACACGAGCCCGAAGGTCAGCAGGATCTCGTTGCCGGTGCCGTTCAGCACCGCCTGCGTGACCTTGTCGATCTCCAGCGTGCCGGTGACGCCGTAGACCATCGACATGCCGTACAGCAGGAAGCCCGACGCCAGCGCTCCCAGCACGAAGAACTTCATTCCGGCTTCCGACGGGATCTCGTCGTCCCGCTGCATCGCCACCAGCGCGTACAGCGACAACGACATGAGCTCGAGGCCCAAGTACAGCGTGAGGAAGCTGTTGGCGGTGATCAGAAGCTGTATGCCCAGCAGCGTGAACAGGATCAACACGAACGTCTCGCCGCGGAACAGCCCGCGCAGCGCGAGGTAGCTGCGCGAATAGAACAGCACGAGCGAGACCGCGACGAAGCTGAACAGCCGCAGCACGTCGGCGGCGTAGTCGTCCACCACCATGCCGTAGAACACACGGGCGACGTCGTGGCTCGTGGTGCGCAGCGTCTCGCTGGCGGCGAGCAAGAGGGTGAGCTGGGTCAGCCAGTAGGCGACGTGGCGGCGGTCGTCCTTCATCCACACGTCGACCAGCAGAACGACGCACGCGCCGGCGAGGACCACGATCTCGGGCAGCACGGCCATGTAGTCGAGGGTCATCGCGCGCTCTCAAATCTTGCTGCGGGCCACGTGCGCAAGCAGGTCTACCACCGAGGAGTGCATCACGTCGATGAAGGGCTTCGGCCACACGCCCATGATGAGCACCGCCGCGGCAAGCGCGCCCAGCAGCCAGAACTCGCGGCGCGAGAGGTCGGCGAGGGCGGCCACGTTGGCGTTGGCGACATCGCCGTAGATCACGCGCTTGTACATCCACAGTGTGTACGAGCAGCCGAGGATCAGCGAGATGGCGGCCGTGAAGCCGATCCAGAAGTTCACCTTGACCGCGGCCAGGATCACCAGCCACTCGCCCACGAAGCCGGATGTGCCGGGCAGGCCCGCGTTGGCCATCGCGAACAGCATCCAGAACGCCGCGAGCTTGGGCATGGTGTTGACCACCCCGCCGAAGTCCGCGATCAGATGGGAATGCATGCGGTCGTGGAGCACGCCCACGCACAGGAACAGCGCCGCCGAAACGAATCCGTGCGAGATCATCTGCGCCAGCGCGCCCTCGGCGCCCTGCACCGAGAACAGGAAGAAGCCGAGCGTAACGAAGCCCATGTGCGAGATCGACGAGTACGCGATCAGCCGCTTCATGTCCGCCTGCACGATCGCCACGAAGCCGATGTAGACGATGGCGATCAGCGACAGCGTGTAGATGAACGGCGACAGGTACCGGCTGGCGTCGGGCAGGATCGGCAGGATGAAGCGCGCGAAGCCGTACGCGCCGATCTTGAGCGTGATCGCGGCGAGGACCACCGAGCCGCCGGTCGGCGCTTCCGGGTGCGCGTCGGGCAGCCAGGTGTGCACCGGCCACATCGGCACCTTGACTGCGAACGCCGCGAAGAACGCGACGAAGATGAGGATCTGGGTGCGCAGCGACAGCGGCAAGTCGAACCAGTCGTGGATCGCGAAGCTGCCGGACTTCTGGTACAGGTAGATGAACGCCACCAGCATCAGGAACGAGCCCATCAGCGTGTACAGGAAGAACTTGATGGCCGCGTAGACGCGGCGCTCGCCGCCCCAGACCCCGATGATGATGTACATCGGGATCAGCATCGCCTCGAAGAACACGTAGAAGAGGATGCCGTCGAGCGCCGCGAACGCGCCGTTGATGAGCCCCGACATGATCAGGAACGCGGCCATGTACTGCGCCACGCGCACCTTGATCACCTCCCAGCCGGCCCATATCACGAGCAGCGTGATGAAGCTGTTCAGGATCACCAGCAGCACGGAGATGCCGTCCACGCCGAGGTGATAGTAGATGTCGAAGTACGGGATCCACTCGGCGCGCTCGACGAACTGCATCGCCGAGGTCGAAGGATCGAACCGGGTATAGAGGGGGAGGGTGACCAGGAAGCCCGCGAGCGCGCCCGCGAGCGCGGTCCAGCGCGCTTTCATCGCATCGCGGTCGCTGCCCAGCACGAGGACGGCGATGCCGCCGACGATGGGCACCCAGATGGCGAGCGAGAGGTAGGGCGTCATGCGAACGAACCCTGCCCCGGGTCGCCCCTCACCCGCCCTGTCGGGCACTCCCTCCGCGAGGTGCTGAAAAGTGCTGAGCGCTTGCGTTGTCGGTCGTTCCTCGGTCGCTCGGCGACGCGCCCGTCGGGCCTTGCTCGCTTGCGCTCGCGCGCCTCGCTTACTCTCCCTCTCCCCGCAAACGGGGAGAGGGTCGGGGTGAGGGGATGCAGCCAGTGTACGCGAGCGTGGGGGATCATCTTATTACCCACCACGTCAGCAGCGCGAACAATCCGATGATCATGGTAAACGCGTAGTGATAGACGTATCCCGATTGCAACTGGCGCAGCGCCGTGCCCCACCACGCGACCATGCGCGCCGAGCCGTTGACGATGCCCTCGATGATCTTGCCGTCGCCGACGTCGCTGAAGAGGTTGCCGATCCGGCGTGCGCCGCCGGCGACGAACCACTCGTTGAACCGGTCGAAGTAGTAGTTGTTGACGAGGAGGGTGTACACGCCGCCAAGGCCGGCGGCGATGCGCGCGGGCAAGCCGGGGCGCAACAGGTACAGGTAGGTCGCTGCCACGATCCCGGCGAGCGTTATCCAGAATACGGGCGACATGAGGCCGTGGGAGATGAAGCCGCCCACGCCGTGCCACTCCGTCCCGAGCTTGCCGATGACGTCGTGCGCCGGAAGCACCAGGATCGAGCGGCCGAAGTAGCCGCCGAACAGCAGCGGCTCGATCGCGATCCAGCCGGCGATGACCGAGGGGATGGCGAGCAGGACGAGCGGCACGGTGACCACCCAGGGGCTCTCCTTGGGCTCGACGGCATGATGCTCCGCGTGCTCGTCGTGCGGCGGGGGTGCCGGCGGGTTGCGGAAGCGCTCTTCGCCGTGGAACGTCATGTAGATCAGGCGGAAGGTGTAGAAGGCCGTCACGAAGACGCCGGCAACCACGCAGAAGTAGGCGTACGCGTGCCCCGGAATCGCCGATCCGCGCACCGCCTCGATGATCGCGTCCTTGGAGAAGAAGCCGGCGAAGGGCGGGATGCCGCAAAGGGCGAGGCCGCCGATCACCATGGTCACGTAGGTGATCGGCATGTACTTGCGCAGGCCGCCCATGTTGCGCATGTCCTGCTCGTGGTGCATGGCGATGATCACCGAGCCCGCGCCGAGGAACAGGAGCGCCTTGAAGAAGGCGTGCGTCATGAGGTGGAACTCCGCGCCCGCGTACGCCGACACGCCGAGCGCGACCGTCATGTACCCTAGCTGCGACAGCGTCGAGTAGGCGACCACCCGCTTGATGTCGAACGCGACCATGCCGAGGATGCCGAGGAACAGCGCGCCGGTGGCGCCGATCACGGTGACGAACGACAGCGCGACGTCCGAGTACTCGAACAGCGGGCTCATGCGCGCGACCATGAAGATGCCCGCCGTCACCATGGTGGCGGCGTGGATCAGCGCGGAGATCGGCGTCGGGCCCTCCATCGAGTCCGGCAGCCACACGTGCAGCGGCACCTGCGCGCTCTTGCCCATCGCGCCGACGAACAGGCAGATGCACGCCACGGTCATGACCAGCCATTCGGCGTTACCCCACAGGTGGATCGTCGTTTTCGCGAGCTCGGGCGCCTTGGCGAACACCGGCGCGTAATCGAGTGAGCCCGTGTAGGCCAGGATGAGCGCGATGCCGAGGATGAAGCCGAAGTCGCCGAACCGATTGGCGATGAAGGCCTTCAGGTTCGCGTAGATCGCGGTCGGCCGCTTGTACCAGAACCCGATCAGGAGGTAGGAGACGAGTCCCACGGCTTCCCAGCCGAAGAAGAGCTGCAGGAAGTTGTTGCTCATGACCAGCATGAGCATCGAGAACGTGAACAGGCAGATGTAGCTGAAAAAGCGCGAGTAGCCGTCGTCGTCGGCCATGTAACCGATGGTGTAGACGTGCACCATCAGCGACACGAAGGTGACCACGATCAGCATCAGCGCGGTCAGCGGGTCGATCAGGAAGCCGACCGCCATCTTCACCCCGCCCACGTCGGCCCAGGTGTACAGGTCGTAGTTGTAGCTCGCGCCCGCGTGCACGTCGCGGAACACCGCCACCGACGCAGCGAACGACAGCGCGACCGCGAGGATCGTGATCCAGTGCGATGCCGCGCGCGGCATCTTCCCACCCCACAGGCCGACGACGATCGAGGCCAGGAGCGGGACCAGCGGGATGGCGAGGTGGGTTGCTTGCATAGGCGCAGAAGGCTTCCTATCCCTTGAGGCGGCCGAGGTCCTCGACGTCGATCGTGCCCGCGTTGCGGAACAGCTGGACCAGGATCGCGAGGCCGATCGCCGACTCGGCGGCGGCCACCGTCAGGATGAAGAACACGAACACCTGCCCGCTCATGTCGCCCAGGTAGCGCGAGAAGGCGATGAAGTTCATGTTGACCGAGAGCAGCATGAGCTCGATCGCCATCAGCAGGATGATGACGTTCTTCCGGTTGAGGAAGATACCGGCCATGCTGATCGCGAACAGGATCGCACCCAGCACGAGGAAGTGCGCCAGCGTCGGCGCGGTCAACAGTGACACGTGATCTCCCTGGTGTTGCTCGCAAACACGGCCCGCGGCGCGGCGGGCCACCCCCAACCCCTGCATTCCTCCGCCCTGCCTCGCCTGCCGTCGCACGCGCGCGCCGGCAAGCGGGTCGGCCGGGTCAGTCGCTGCGCGACGAGCCCGGCGCTCCTGCGCTGGCGCCCGCCGCACCTTCCTTCTCCACCGGCAGGTCGAGCAGCCGCACCCGCTCCTGCCGCCGGACCTTGACCTGCCTGCCCGGATCCTGATGCTTCGTTGCCCTGCGCGTGCGGTGCGTGAGCGCGATGGCGGCGATGATCGCCGTCAGCAGCACCACCGCCGCGATTTCGAACGGGTACACGTAGTCGACGTAGATCAGCATACCGAGCGCCCGCGTGTTGCTACCCTCGGCGGGCGGCGGCGCCGCGTCCCCGGCCACACCGCTGCTGAACACGACGAGCGCCATCTCGACCAGCACCAGGATGCCGACGGTCGCGCCTACCGGGATGTAGCTGCGGAAGCTCTTGCGCAGGTTGTCGAAGTTGACGTCGAGCATCATGACCACGAACAGGAACAGCACCATCACCGCGCCGACGTAGACCAGGACCAGCGCGATGGCGAGGAACTCCGCCTGCAGCAGCAGCCAGACCGCCGCCGCGCTGAAGAAGCAGAGCACGAGCCACAGCGCCGCGTGCACCGGGTTGCGGGTGGTGATGACCCGCAGCGCCGCGAAGACGAGGATCGCGGAGAAGACGTAGAAGTTCAGCGTAACGAAGCTCATCGGAACCTGGCGTCGGCTTGCCGGTCGGCGGCGATCTGCGCCTCGTAGCGGTCACCCACCGCCAGCAGCATTTCCTTCGTGTAATACAGGTCGCCGCGCCTCTCGCCGTGGTACTCGAGGATGCGGGTCTCGACGATCGAATCCACCGGACAGCTTTCCTCGCAGAACCCGCAGAAGATGCACTTGGTGAGGTCGATATCGTAACGCGTCGTGCGCCGCGTGCCGTCGCCGCGCTGCTCGGACTCGATGGTGATGGCGAGCGCCGGGCACACCGCCTCGCACAGTTTGCAGGCGATGCAGCGCTCCTCGCCGTTGGGATAGCGGCGCAGCGCGTGCAAGCCGCGGAAGCGCGGGCTCTGCGGCGTCTTCTCCTCCGGAAACTGCACCGTCACCTTGCGCGCGAAGAAGTAGCGCCCGGTGAGGGCCATGCCCTTGAGGACCTCCCACAGGATCCAGGTGTCGACGAGCGACTTGACGCGGGCGAGCGCGGGAGGAAGTGTCATGCGGCCCCCGTCAATGGAACAGGCTCGCCCAGCGCGTCTGCATCATCACGGCCAGGAGGATGATCCAGACCAGCGTCACCGGGATGAACACCTTCCACCCGAGGCGCATGATCTGGTCGTAGCGGTAGCGCGGCAGCGTTGCCCGCACCCACAGGAAGAGCAGCAGGACGGCGCAAACCTTGAGCGCCAGCCAGAAGAAGCCGTCGCCGAACGGCGCCCAGCCGCCAACGCGGAATTCGTTCAGGAGCGGCCACGGCGCGAGCCAGCCGCCGAGGAACATGATCGCGGTGAGCGCCGAGATCAGGATCATGTTCATGTACTCGGCGAGGAAGAACACCGCGAACGCGACGCCCGAATACTCGACGTGGAAGCCCGCCACGATCTCCGACTCGCCTTCGGCCATGTCGAACGGCAGGCGGTTCGTCTCGGCGAGCCCGGACACGAAGTACACGACCGCGAGCGGCAGCAGCGGCCAGACATACCAGTAGGCGGCACCGCCCTCCTGGCCCCTCACGATCTGCGACAGGTTGAGGCTGTTGGCGACCATGAGCACGCCGACCAGCGCGAAGCCCATGGCGATCTCGTAGGAGACGATCTGCGCCGCCGAGCGCAGCGCGCCCAGGAACGCGTACTTGGAGTTCGACGCCCAGCCCGCCAGGATGACGCCGTACACGCCGAGCGACGACAGCGCGAGCACGTACAGCAGGCCCGCGTTGATGTCGGCTAGCACCAGCGTGTCGGTGAACGGGATCACCGCCCAGGCGGCGAGCGCGGGGCCGAGTGCCAGCATCGGCGCGAGGAAGAAGAGGTACCGGTTGGCGCCGGACGGGACAACGATCTCCTTGAACACGAGCTTCGCCACGTCGGCAAAGGGCTGCAGGAGACCGAGCGGGCCGACGCGATTGGGCCCGATGCGCACCTGCATGTAGCCGATCACCTTGCGCTCGGCGAGTGTCAGGTACGCCACCGACAGGATGAGCGGGACCGCGATCGCGATGATCTTGACGAGCGTCCATATCACGATCCAGAGCGGACCGAGGAAAGCGCGCACGGGCTCGAGGATGTCCACTTAGACCCGCTCCACCGTAACCGGTCCGGACAGGCCCTCGAGCCCGCAGGTCGACGGATGCGCCGCCGCGATGCGCACCACACCCGGCGGCACGGCCGGATCCGCGACCGCGGTAAGCACCGCCTCGCCCTTGCCCTGGCGGATCTTCACCTGGCCGCCGTCGGCCACGCCGAGCGTGGACAGGAGCGAGCGGTGCATGCGCGCCTTGGGCGGACGTGCGTCGGCGGTGAGCTGGAGCGGCGGCGAGCGGCGCACCAACGGATCGGCGAAGTAGATCGGAACGTCGGCCACCCGCTCGACCGCGGCGGCTTGCCCGTTCGGCCTCGCAACCGGCACCCGCGTGCCGTTACCGAGCTTGCCGGCGAAGTCGCCGCCGCCGCTGGTCACCAGGGCGCGCACGTCGGCGGCCGATTCGGCGGTAAAGCCTGCGAGTTTCAGCATGGTGCCGAGCACGCGCAACACCTTCCAGCCCGGGCGCGTCTGCCCGAGCGGCGCCGCGACGCCTTGGAAATCCTGCAGCCGGCCCTCGCAGCTCACGAACGATCCCGCGGTCTCGGTGAACGGCGAGATCGGCAGCATCACGTCGGCGTAGGCATGGCCGTGCTCGTACGGACTCAACACCACCACGAGGTCGGCCTGCGCGAGCGCGCCGCGCGCGGCGGGCGCATTGGCGAAGTCGAGTTCCGGCTCGGCGTGCACGACCAAGTAGGCGCGGCACGGGTCGGCGAGCATCGCCTGCACGTTCATGCCGCCCGATTGCGGCAGCGCGCCGGCAAGGTACGCCCCCACGGTGTTGGCGGCCTCGGTCAGGAAACCAAGTGTGGCCCCCGTGGCGTCCGCCACGCGCTGCGCGAGGGCATGGATCTGCGAGAAATCGGGATGCTGGACCGCGTAGTTGCCGAGGAAGATCGCGGTCTGCTTCCCCGACTTCAAGCTGGCTGCAATCGCCTTCTCCTCGTCGGTCGGGATCACCCCTTCCATCGAGGCACCCGCGGCGACCGCGATGCCGGCGAGCGCCGCGGTGAGCTTCGAGGGCGCGACGATCGCCTTGTGCGCCGTGCCGACCAGCCACTCGTCGTCGACCGAGTGCAGCATGGAGACTTCGACCGTGCCCTTGCGCGAGGAGTGCCGCAAGCGCTGCGCGATCAGCGGATGGTCCTTGCGCAGGAAGCTGCCGGCCACGAGCACGCGGTCGAGCTTGCCGACGTCGGCCACCGGCATGCCGAGCCAGGGTACGCCCGCAAGGTGGCCGTCGCCGCGGAAGTCGGTCTGGCGCAGGCGGAAATCGATGTTGTCGCTGCCCATGCCGCGGACCAGCCGCGCCGTGAGCGCAAGCTCTTCCAGCGTCGCGTGCGGGGACACGAGCGCGCCGAGCGCGCCGGGGCCGTGGCGCGCGGTGATCTCGGCCAGGCCCTGGGCGACGAAATCGAGCGCGGTCTGCCAGTCGACCGCCGTCCACCCGCCGGCCTGCTTGATCATCGGCGTGCGCAAGCGGTCGGGCGCGTTAAGGCCCTCGTACGAGAACCGGTCCTTGTCCGAGAGCCAGCATTCGTTGATCGCCTCGTTCTCGAACGGCAGCACGCGCAACACCTTCTCGCCCTTGGTTTGCACTTCGAGGTTGCTGCCCAGCGAGTCGTGCGGCGACACCGATTTGCGCCGCGTGAGCTCCCAGGTGCGCGCGGCGAAGCGGAACGGCTTCGACGTCAGCGCGCCGACCGGGCACACGTCGATCGTATTGCCCGAGAGCTCCGAGTCGACCGTCTTGCCGACGAACGCGACGATCTCGGAATGCTCGCCGCGGCCGATCATCCCGAGCTCCGTGATGCCGGCGATCTCCTGGCAGACGCGGATGCAGCGCGTGCAATGGATGCAGCGGGTCATCTCCTCCGCGCTGATGAGCGGGCCCAGGTCCTTGTGGAACACGACCCGCTTGGGCTCGTCGTAGCGGGACGCGGAGGCGCCGTAGCCGACGGCGAGGTCCTGCAGCTGGCACTCGCCGCCCTGGTCGCAGATCGGGCAGTCGAGGGGATGGTTGATGAGCAGGAACTCCATCACCCCCTTCTGCGCGGTTACCGCCTGCTCCGACGCGGTGTAGACCTTCATGCCCTCGGTCACCGGCGTCGCGCACGCGGGCAGGGGCTTCGGCGCCTTTTCCACCTGCACGAGGCACATCCGGCAGTTGGCCGCGATGCTGAGCTTCTTGTGCCAGCAAAAATGCGGAATGTAGATGCCGAGCTGCTGCGCGGCCTCGATCACCGAGGTGCCGGGCTCGACCTGCGCCTGCTTGCCGTCGATTTCGATGTTCAACATATCCGTGGGGCAGGTACGCTCCCCTCACCCGCCCTGTCGGGCACCCTCTCCCCGCAAGCGGGGAGAGGGATGGGGTGAGGGGAACATGAAACGCCCGTCTTTAGTCCGTGTTTTCATCCGTACGGCGCCACCTGGCACTTCTTGTGGTCGATGTGGTACTGGAATTCGTCGCGGAAGTGCTTGATGAAGCTCTGCACCGGAATCGCCGCGGCGTCGCCCAGCGCGCAGATCGTGCGGCCGGCGATGTTGCCCGCCACCGACGTGAGCTTGTCGAGATCCTCGTTCTTGCCGCGTCCGTGCTCGATGCGGTGGACCATGCGCCACATCCAGCCCGTGCCTTCGCGGCACGGCGTGCACTGACCGCACGACTCCTCGTAGTAGAAGTACGACAGGCGCAGGAGGCTGCGCACCATGCAGCGAGTCTCGTCCATGATGATCACGGCGCCGGAGCCGAGCATCGATCCCGCCTTGGCGATCGAATCGTAGTCCATGTCGGTGGCCATCATGACGTCGCCGGGCAGCACCGGCATCGACGAGCCGCCGGGAATGCAGGCCTTGAGCTTGCGGCCGCCGCGCATGCCGCCGGCCATCTCGAGCAGCGCGGCGAACGGCGTGCCGAGCTTCACCTCGAAGTTGCCGGGGCGCTCGACATCGCCCGAGACCGAGAAGATCTTGGTGCCGCCGTTGTTCGGCCGGCCCAGGTTGAGAAACGCCTCGCCGCCGTGGCTGATGATCCAGGGCACCGCGGCGAACGTCTCGGTGTTGTTGATCGTGGTCGGCTTGCCGTACACGCCGAACGACGCCGGGAACGGCGGCTTGAACCGCGGGTTCCCTCTCTTGCCCTCGAGCGATTCGAGGAGCGCGGTCTCCTCGCCGCAGATATACGCGCCGAAGCCGTGATGGTTGTACAGATGGAACGAGAAATCGGTGCCGAGGATGTTGCTGCCGAGGTAGCCGGCCGCGTACGCCTCCTCGATCGCCTCCTCGCAGCGCAGGTAGACGTCCCAGATCTCGCCGTGGACGTAGTTGTAGCCGCGGTTGGCGTGCATCGCGTACGCGCCGATGGCCATGCCCTCGAACACGGCGTGGGGGTTGTAGCGCAGGAGGTCGCGGTCCTTGAACGTGCCCGGCTCGCCTTCGTCGGAGTTGCACACCACGTAGCGGTCGCCGACGTAGTTCCGGGGCATGAAGCTCCACTTGAGGCCGGTCGGGAAGCCCGCGCCGCCGCGGCCGCGCAGCGCCGATTTCTTCATCTCCGCGATGACCTGCTCGGGCGGGATCTTCTCGGCCAGGATCTTGCGCAGCGCCGCGTAACCGCCCCGCGCCTCGTAGTCCTCGAGGTGCCAGTTGGCGCCGGTGAGCCCGGCCATCAGGATGGCGTCGGGCCCGTAGTTCAGGAATTCGGAGGGCGCGTTCATTTGCTGCTCTCGAGTCCGGGACGGCCCTCGCCCCGATCCGCGGCCTCCGACAGCTCGCCGACGAGCTCGTCCAGGCGCGCATTGCTCATGAAGCCGCACATCCTGCGGTCGTTCACGATCAGCACCGGCGCATCGCCGCAAGCGCCCAGGCATTCGCCCTCCTTCAGCGTGAACTTGCCGTCGGACGTCGTCTGGCCGAAGTCGACGCCGAGCTTGCGCTTCAGGTGCTCCGCCGCCTGGTTGGCGCCGGAGAGCGCGCACGGCAGGTTGGTGCAGATCACGATCTTGAACCTGCCCTGCGGCTTCACGTTGCACATCGTGTAGAACGTCGCCACCTCGTATACCGACACCGGCTGCATCCCAAGGTAGCCGGCGACGGCGTCCATGACGTCGGTCGACAGCCAGCCGTGCTCGTCCTGGGCGAGCGCGAGCGCCGACAGCACCGCCGACTGCTTCTGGTCGGGCGGATACTTTTGAAGCTCGCGGTCGATCTTGCGGCGGATGTCTTCGGACAGCGTCATTGCGCTCATGTGTTGGGGCGACCCTGCGGCGCTCATTTGATGTAGTAGCTCGCCACGCGCCAGATGCCGTCGCTCTCCAGCACCAGCGTGATCTCCTCGACCGCCTGCTTGCTGCCGGCGAACTTGGTGTCGAAGAGGATCGCGACCTTCATGCCAGACTTGGCCTGCGTGCCCTGATCGGGTGCCGGCGGCGCGGCCCCCACGAACGCGATGCTGTCGCCCTTGCGCAGCACCACGCGCCCGTAGGGCTTGCGGATCTTGCGGATGCCGTCCCGCCATTCCTGGCGCGGGATGGTCGCCTTGAAGGTGTCGGAGGCCATCGCCCAGGCGTCGGCGTAGCGCTCGTTGTCGACCGGCACGAGCCACCGCTCGGCCGCGTTGAGCGCCGCGCGCTGCGGCGCATCCATCGACTGCGCGAGCACCGGCGCCGCGACGAGGGCGGCCAGCAGCACGGGCAAGGCTCGCCACACACTTGAACGCCCCCCCCGACGCGGCGCTGCGCGCCGCCTCCCGCGGGGCCACCCATGCGAGCGGGGCGAAGCCCAGGCGCGCAGCGCGCGTCCGCGAGCATGGATGGCGGCCGACACGTGCAATCCGCATGTCTTCATCGGTCCAAGGAGGCCGCTGCAAGCGCCTTGGGACGGCCCGGCGGCGCTCATCGGTCGACCGATCCGAACACGATATCCTGGGTGCCGATGATCGCGACCACGTCGGCGATCATGTGCCCCCGCGCCATTTCGTCGAGCGCCGCGAGGTGAACGTAATCCGGCGGGCGCAGCTTGACGCGGTACGGCTTGTTGGCGCCGTCGGAGACGATGTACACGCCGAACTCGCCCTTCGGATGCTCGATCGCGGCGTACACCTCGCCCGGCGGTACGTGCATGCCCTCGCTGAAGAGCTTGAAGTGGTGGATGAGCTCTTCCATGTGCGACTTCATCGACTCCCGGTTCGGCGGCGCGATCTTGTAGTTCTCGACGATGACCGGTCCCGGGTTGGCGCGCAGCCAATCGACGCACTGCGCGACGATGCGGTTCGCCTGGCGCATCTCCTCGATGCGCACGAGGTAGCGGTCGTAGCAGTCGCCGTTGACGCCTACGGGAATCTCGAACTGCATGCGGTCGTAGGCCGCGTACGGCTGCTTGCGCCGAAGGTCCCACGGCACGCCGGAGCCGCGCAGCATCGCGCCGGTGAAGCCGAGCGCGATCGCGCGCTCGGGCGAAACCACGCCGATGCCCACCGTGCGCTGCTTCCAGATGCGGTTGTCGGTGAGGAGCTCCTCGTACTCGTCCACGCACTTCGGGAAACGCTTGGTGAAATCCTCGATGAAATCGAGGAGAGATCCCCGCCGCGCCTCGTTCATCCGCTCCAGCACCCGCTTGCTCTTGAGCGGCGACTGGTACTGCGGCATGCGGTCCGGCAAGTCGCGGTACACCCCACCCGGCCGGTAGTACGCGGCGTGCATGCGCGCGCCGGATACCGCCTCGTAGATGTCGAACAGGTCCTCGCGCTCGCGGAACGCGTACAGGAACGGCGTCATGGCGCCGACGTCGAGCGCGTGGCAGCCGAGCCACAGGAGATGGTTGAGGATGCGGGTGATCTCGTCGAACATCACCCGTATGTACTGCGCGCGCTCCGGGATCTCGAGGCCCAGCAGGCGCTCGATCGCGAGGCAGTACGCGTGCTCGTTGCACATCATCGAGACGTAATCCAGCCGGTCCATGTACGGCAGCGACTGGATGTACGTCTTGTGCTCGGCCAGCTTCTCGGTCGCGCGGTGCAGCAGGCCCACGTGCGGGTCGGCGCGCTCGATGACCTCGCCGTCGAGCTCGAGGACGAGGCGGAGAACTCCGTGCGCCGCCGGGTGCTGCGGCCCAAAGTTCATCGTGTAGTTGCGAATCTCAGCCACGAAGCAAGCCGCCGGTCATTTCGTCCCTCCGTAACCCTCTTCGCGGATGACCCGTGGGGTGACCTCGCGCGGCTCGATGGTCACCGGCTGGTAGATCACGCGCTTCTGCTCGGGGTCGTAGCGCATCTCGACATAGCCGGACAGCGGGAAGTCCTTGCGGAACGGGTGGCCGACGAAGCCGTAGTCGGTAAGCAGCCGCCGCAGGTCGGGGTGGCCTTCGAACACGATGCCGTACAGGTCGAAGGCCTCGCGCTCGAACCAGTTCGCGGACGGCCACACCTCGATCATGCTGGGGACGACCGGAAAATCCTCGTCGGGCGCGAACGCGCGGACCCGGAGCCGCCAGTTGTGGGCGAGCGAGAGCAGGTGGTAGACGACGGCGAAGCGCGGGCCGTCGTACGCGCCGTTGCCGAACGCCGAGTAATCGACGCCGCAAAGATCGATCAGCTGCTCGAAGCGCAGTTCCGGCTGGTCGCGCAGCTTGCGCATGAGGGGTACCAGCCCCTGCGCCGGCGCCACGGCCGTGATCTCTCCGCGGTCGGTCACCACGCTCTTCAGCGCATCGCCCGCGTGAGCCGCGAGCGCCGCGGCCAGGGTCTCGATTCTCGCGGCCATCAGCGTGCGATAGTGTTGGTGCGCCAGATCTTGTTCTGCAGCTGCAGGATGCCGTAGAGCAGCGCTTCGGAGGTCGGCGGGCAACCGGGAACGTAGATGTCCACCGGTACGATGCGATCGCAGCCGCGCACGACCGAATACGAGTAGTGATAGTAGCCGCCGCCGTTGGCGCACGATCCCATCGAGATCACCCAGCGCGGCTCGGCCATCTGGTCGTACACCTTGCGCAGCGCGGGCGCCATCTTGTTGCACAACGTGCCCGCGACGATCATCACGTCGGACTGGCGCGGGCTCGGTCGGAAGACGATGCCGAAGCGGTCGAGGTCGTAGCGCGCCGCACCCGCGTGCATCATCTCCACCGCGCAGCAGGCAAGGCCGAAGGTCATCGGCCACATCGAGCCGTTGCGGGCCCAGTTGATCACGCTGTCGAGCGTGGTGGTGACGAATCCCTTCTCGAGGACACCGTCAATGGCCATGGTTTCCTCCGCCGGACGCCCCGCGGCGGCCTCCTTGGACCCACCCGCAGACGCCCTCTGTAGCGCGTCGGCCGCAGCGCCGATTCGCCCCAGTCGCATCCCCGCTGCGCGGGGCCCCTGCTCCTCGGCTCACGTCGCTACTCCCACTCCAATGCGCCCTTCTTCCATTCGTATATGAAGCCGACGATGAGAATCAAAAGAAAGACCATCATCGCGACGAAGCCTTCGAAGCCCACGTCCTGCAGGACGACGGCCCATGGGAAGAGGAACGCGATCTCGAGGTCGAACAGGATGAACAGGATGGCGACGAGGTAATAGCGCACGTCGAACTTCATGCGTGCGTCCTCGAACGCCTCGAAGCCGCACTCGTACGGCGACAGCTTCTCGGGATCGGGCTTGTTCGGCGCAAGAAGCGCCCCCACCGACAGCAGAATCCCACCGATGGCGAGACCGACGATGATGAAGAGCAGGATGGGAAAGTACTGTTCGAGCACGGGAGAGGGTTCCTGGCGGCTGCAACAGCCGGCCGCGCTTAGTCCATTGTACCCTGCGGCCGACGCGACCTTGGCGCGCCGTTTCACGTCCCGGCGCTGCGCGATCTACGCGCCGCGCTCGTCAATCTGGTGCCGACGGGGAGACTCGAACTCCCACGGCTTGCGCCACTGCCCCCTCAAGACAGCGTGTCTACCAATTTCACCACGTCGGCTTGTCGCATCACTTCGGAACTTCGCCTGCCTTCGGTCCGGGCGTCCCCTGCGGCACCTCGCTCGCCGGCGCCGGCGTGGCCGCGGGCGCAGGCACAGGCGTGGTCGCGGGCGGCGCGGCGGGCTTGGGCACTTCCGCGGCCTTGGGCGCATTGTCGCCGCCCATCACGCCCTGCTGCATGGCGTCCCTTGCCGGCGCGTGCAGCGTGCCGAGGTAGGTCAGCCCGAGGCTCGACAGGAAGAACACCGCGGCCAGGATCGCCGTCGACCGCGACAGGAAATTGGCGGAGCCCGCGGCCCCGAACAGGCTCCCCGACGAGCCGCTGCCGAACGCCGCGCCCATGTCCGCACCCTTGCCATGTTGCAGCAGGACCAGGCCGCAGACCACGGCCGCCACTATCAGGTGAACCACCAGCAGGAAGCTTTCCAGAAATTGCATCGTCAATCCGTTCCGCGTCCGTCTGCGCCTGAAAGCTCAGGCATCGGCGATCGCCAAGAATTCAGTCGCAAGCAGCGACGCCCCACCGACCAGGCCGCCGTCGACGTCCGCCTGCGCGAACAGCGATGCGGCATTGGCCGCTTTTACGCTGCCGCCGTACAGCACCTGCACGCTCTCCGCCCCCGTCCGCGCGAGCTGCCGGCGCAGGAAGGCGTGCACTTCCTGCGCCTGCGCGGGTGTTGCCGTGCGCCCGGTGCCGATCGCCCAGACCGGCTCGTAGGCCAGCACGATCAGCGCCGTCTCCCGGCCCAGCGCGGCGCTTACCGCGTCGAACTGGCGCGACACCACCGCCTGCCAGCTTCCCGCGTCGCGCTCCGCGAGCGTCTCGCCCACGCAAACGATGGGCGTGAGGCCCGTCGCCAACGCCGCCTTGGCCTTGGCGGCGACGAGCACGTCGCTCTCGCCATGCGCCTGTCGCCGTTCGGAGTGCCCCACGATCACGAACCTGCCGCCGAACTCCGCGATCATGCTGCCGGCCACGTCTCCGGTGTACGGACCCGGCGGATGGGCAGACACGTCCTGCGCACCCCACGCGATCGCCGACCCGGACAGTACATCACGCGCCTGCGCCAGATACGGAAACGGGACGCAGACCGCGACCCGGCGGTCGGCGCGCGGCTTGCAGCCCGCGACGAGCCCGGCAAGGAGCTCCGCATTGGCCGCGAGCCCGCCGTACATCTTCCAGTTGCCGACGACGAGCTTGCCGCGCATGCGAACACCGCCCTGACGCGCCACCAAAACCTTGGAATTTTACCGTGTTGCGGGTAACGCGGTCAAACCAAGCCAAAACGAGCGTGGTGAGGGAATCCCATGCGGCCGGTGGCGGCCGGCACCGGTCAAGCGGTACGACCCGTGCGCGACCGCACGTAGTCGGCGAGGATGCGCGCGAGCTCGGTCAGGTCGCGGTGCAGCCGCGCGTAGCCGGCCGTGGGCTCCAGGGTGTGCTCGTCCATGTACAGCGTGCGCTTCAACTCGATCTGCAGGCTGTGCCGCTGCTCGGCGGGGCGGCCGTGCCTGCGCACGATCTCCACACCCTTGTAGGGATCGTTGATCGCGACGCTGTAGCCCATGCCGCGGACGCTGCGCGCCACGAGCGCGGTCAGCGCGGGCTCGCAGGTGGTGCCATCGCGGTCTCCGAGCACGAAATCGGCGCGCTCGCGCCCCGGGTCGTCGGACAGCGCGTCGCCCACGGCCGGCATCGAGTGGCAGTTGACGTGCCACACCGCGCCGAACTGCGCATGCCGCGCATCCATCGCCTCGTCGAGAGCGGCATGGTACGGCCGCCAGCAGCCGTCGATGCGGGCGAGCACTTCCGCACTGGTTAGTCTGCGGGCGTACATCGGCGTACCGCCGCGGGCAAGGCGCCAGACGAGGCCGATGCCCTGCTCCGTCTTGCGCGACGGCGACACCGGCCCCGGCCACTCGTCGGCGAGCAGCGCGGTGTCGATGTCCGCGAGGCTGCGGTTGGCGTCGATGTAGGCGCGCGGAAAGCGCGCCTCGATGAGCGTGGCGCCGAGCGCGGGCGCTGCCTGCCACAGGCGGGCGACGTGCGTGTCCTCGGCGCGGCGCACGATGGCGCGCTGCGGCAGGTGGTCGAAGTCGGGCGGGTACCACTCGCCGGAATGCGGGGAGTCGAGCACCAGCGCGACCGGCTCGCCGGGCGGGTCGTGGCGAAGGACGGGGCCGTCCACGTCACCTCACCGCATCGTTGAGATGGCACGCGGAGCGATGGCCCGGCGCGATCTCGCGCAATGCAGGCACCTCGACCCGGCAGCGGTCGAGCGCGAACGGACAGCGCGGATGGAAGTGGCAGCCGCGCGGCGGGTCGAGCGGGGAGGGAATCTCGCCCCGGATCGGCGCGAACGTACGCTTGCCCGGCGTGACCTTGCCGACCTCGGCGAGCAGCGCAGTGGTGTACGGGTGGTTGGGCTGGGCGAAAACTTCGCCGGTGGGCGCGCTCTCGACGACGCGCCCGAGATACATCACGACCACGCGGTCGGAAATGAAGCGCACCACGCCCAGGTCGTGGCTGATGAAGAGGTACGTGAGGTTGAGCGCGCTCCGCAGCTCGGTGAAGAGGTTCAGCACTTGCGCCTGGATCGACACGTCGAGCGCCGCCACCGACTCGTCGCACACCAGGAACTCGGGCTTCACCGCGAGCGCGCGCGCGATGCCGATGCGCGCTCGCTGTCCGCCCGAGAACTGGTGCGGGTAGCGGCGCATGAGCGTCGGGTCGAGACCGACGCGGTTGAGCACGAGGCCCGCGTACTCGGTCTTCTGCTTGGGCCCGATCAGGCCGTGGGCGACCGGCGCCTCTCCGACGAT
>JADLEZ010000372.1 GCA_020845855.1 Burkholderiales bacterium | reverse complement strand
GATAGCCTTTGGCGCGCTCGGCCACGGCGGCAAGGAGCTTCTTGCTCAGCACCCCCTGGTTGCTGGCGCCACTCGCGGCGGCGTTGTAAGGCTGGTCGATCGTCTTGGAAGGATCGTTGGGGTCGGTTCCCGAGGTAACGCTCGGGCGGCCGTGGAAGTACTGCGGCTTCGTGAAGTGCTGGCCGATCACGCGCGAGCCGACGGTCTTGCCGTCGCGCTCGATCAGGCTGCCCTGCGCCTGGTCCGGAAAGGCGAGTCGCGCGATCGCCGTGGTGACCAGCGGGTAGGCGATGCCGGTCACGGCCATGAACAGCACGGCGGAAACGATCACCGGCCGCGCCACGCCGTGCAGCGCGGAAGCCGCCGGCGAGCCGATTTGACTATGAGCGTCAGGCATGGCGAGTCTCCTTCTAGAAGGTCCGGCCGTCCTGCATCAGCAGATGCTCGACGATCGGACCCAGCGCGAGGGCGGGCAGGAAGGTCAAGCCTCCCACGATGAGAACCACGAACACCAGCAGGCCGGTGAACAGCGGTGTGGCGGTCGCGATCGTTCCCGCGCTCTCGGGCACGCCCTTCTTCGCGGCCATCACCCCGGCGACGGCGAGCATGGGCAGCAGCGTGAAGTAGCGGCCGACGAGCATCGCGAGGCCGATGGTCGTGTTGAAAAACGGCGTATTGGCGTTCAGCCCCGCGAAGGCGGAGCCATTGTTGGCCGTACCCGACGTGTAGGCGTATAGCACCTCGCTGAAGCCGTGCGGCCCCAGGTTGGCCAGGCTGTCCATCGTGGACGGCACGAGACAGGCAATGGCGGTGAAGCCCAGGATGCTCATGGGGTGCGCCAGCACCGCGAGCATCACGTACTTCATCTCGCGCGCCTCGATCTTCTTGCCGAGGAACTCGGGCGTGCGGCCGATCATCATGCCGACCAGGAACACGGTGAGGATCGCGTAGGTGACGAGATTGATGAGCCCCACCCCGTCGCCGCCGAACACGCTGTTGAGCATCATCTGCGCGATCGGCACCAGGCCGCCCAGCGGCGTGTACGAGTCGTGCATCGAGTTCACCGAGCCGGTGGTGGCGGCGGTGGTCACCGCCGCGAACATGCTGGTCTGCGCCACGCCGAAGCGCAGTTCCTTGCCCTCCAGGTTGCCGCCGCTCTGTAGCGCGCTCTGGGCCTGGTCCACGCCCAACGGGGCAAGCAGGGGATTGCCGCCGCGCTCGGCGCCGTAGACCAGCGCGAGGAACCCGACGAACATCACCACGAACGCGGCAAAGAAGGCCCAGCCCTGCTGGCGGCGCAGGATCATGAGGCCGAAGGTGTACGTCAGCGCCGATGGGATCAACAGCATGCTCAGCATGTGCAGCGTATTGGTGAGCGGCGTCGGGTTCTCGAACGGATGCGCGGCATTCATGCCGAAGAAGCCGCCGCCGTTGGTGCCGATGTGCTTGATGGTCTCGAGGCTCGCGACCGGCCCCATGACGATCTGCTGTCGCGCGCCTTCCAGCGTCACGGCCGCCGCGTCGGCGGCGAGGGTCTGCGGCATGCCCTGCCAGACATAGACCAGCGCCATGGCGAAGCACAGCGGCAGCAGCAACCGGTAGAGCACGCGCGTGAAGTCCACCCAGTAGTTGCCGATATCCGCCGTGCTCTTGCGGCTCAATCCGCGCATGAAGCCGCCCGCCGCAGCCACACCCGTCGCGGCGCTGACCGACATCAGGAAAGTGATGACGGCCATCTGCGAAAAGTTCGACAGGCTGCTCTCGCCGGAGTACGACTGCCAGTTGGTGTTGGTGATGAAGGATGCGGCGGTGTTGAACGCGAGATCCGGCGTTTGCGAAGCCCGCGCCAGCGGGTCGCCGGGCAGCCACTGCTGAAGGCGCAGGATCAGGTAGCCCAGCAGCATCATGGCGGCGTTGCTGAGCAGCAACACCATGCCGTAGCGCTTCCAGGACATTCTCTCGGACGGATCGACGCCCAGGATGCGATACGTTGCGCGCTCCAGGACGCCGTGCGCGGGGCTCGTGAACAGGCGTGCCATCCACTTGCCGAGCACCGCCACCAAGCCCGTCATGATCGCCAGGACGAGGGCGAACTGCAACAGATCCGCAGACATCTTGGACTCCGGTCAGATCCGGTCGAGAGCCACGATGAACGCCGCCGTGACTGCAAAGAAGGCGAGCGTCAGGACGACGAACACGACATCACCCATGAATGCACCTCGGTTCGAAGGATTGGGTCCGGGCCGGCTAGAACTGTTCCGGCTTGACGAGGGCGTACAGCAAGTACGCGAAAAGTCCCACCGATACGATGCCTACCGCCACGCTCATCACGCTCATCGCACACCTCCAGTCAAGGCCCCGTCGCTCGCCCCGGATCCTAAGGTCCGCGCGGGGTTCCGCACGGACAGGTCTCGTCGCGCTCCGACGGCGAAACAGCCAGGCGGAAGTATCGAGCGGGCACGCGTAAAGTCTCTATGCCGATCGCGGTACTCGACGTAAATTCTTCGTAAAACGACGCGCGCCGGCGAGAGCGGCGATACGGGATTCGCGGGCCTGCTGGCGGTGTGCCGCGACCCCGATGCCCGGCGGGCGCCGGTGCTCGGGTCCGGATCGCGGATGCTGGTGGTGGCTACGGAATCCGCAACCGATGCGGCGAGCTACGAGGCCGCGGTCGGCGCGACGCCCGCGCGGGTGGCCGCACGCCAGGCCGGCGCGTCAGGGTAGCTTGCCGAGCCATCGCGACAACTCGCGCAGGGTTCCGGAGAGCGCCTTGAACCGTGCGGCGCCGAGGTGCGCGCTCCATTCCGTCTCGATCCCCGCGACGCAGCCGCGGATCACCGGAATCGTCGCCCAGCCGCGGCGGGTAAGCCTCACCACGCGCGCGGTGCCGCCGCCGTCTTCGCGCGCGATATAGCCGCGCTGCTCCAAGCCGGCCAGGACGTAGTTCATCGCCTGGCGAGTCATGTTGCATTGGCGGGCGAGATCGGTGGGCCGGCGGCCGTCGGGACCGGGATACAGCAGCACCAGCAGCTCGGTGGCGCTGATGTCGAAGCCGTGGGCGGCGAGCGCCGCGAGCATCCGCTCCATCACCGCCTCGTGAGGAAAGCGCAGCAGCGACCCGATCATCGGCGTCGGCCTCGGCGGCGGACGGCGCGAGGCTGGATTGGCGCTTGACATAGACGTAAAAATCCTGTACGGTTTTTAGTATAAAGTCTTTACATAGGAGTTTGCCATGAACCACGCCGCGGCGCGAGCGCATCCCACTATCACCGTCGGCCGGATCGAGATTCGCTACCTGCAGGAGGCGGACGCCGGACGCGACATCGGCTGCTTCGAGATGACCGTACCGCCGGGAGCGAACGTGCCGCCGCCGCACAGCCACCCGGCCAACGAGGAGCTCGTCTACGTGCTCGAGGGCGTGCTGCGCTACACGGTGGGGAGCGACACCCGCGATCTGCACCCGGGCGAGTGCATGTCCACGCCGCGCGGCGAGGTCCACGGTTTCGACAACCCCCATCCGCAGGCCGTGCGCGCGCTGGTGATCAATACCCCGGGTATCGAGTCGCGGTATTTCCGCGAAGTCGCCGCGATCATCGATCGCGGCGGACCCCCCGACAAGGCGGCTTTGGCGGCGACGATGCGCAAGTTCGGGCTGCTGCCGGCAGCAGCGCCCGGATAGCGTTCGCGTCCGCCCCGAGGTCGCCATTCAAAGCTAGCCTCGCGCCATCCTCGCTGCTCGCTCGGCGAGGCGAGGCCGCGCTGGCGGCACCAGCCCGAAAGCAACTCGTGCGCCGCAACGGCATCGTTGCCTTCCGCGGCTATCTCGAGGGCCACACCGCGCCGTAGCCGTCGAGGTAGGCGGGAATGTCTCGATTCACGGCGCCTCGCTGGACCAATGCTGGCATTATGGAGCCCGCTTGCCGCGCGGCCCGCCCCCGTCTAGATTACGTGCG
Organism: Burkholderiales bacterium; assembly: GCA_020845855.1. Taxonomy (GTDB): domain Bacteria; phylum Pseudomonadota; class Gammaproteobacteria; order Burkholderiales; family Casimicrobiaceae; genus VBCG01. The sequence continues at coordinate 22,125 of JADLEZ010000372.1, read as the reverse complement.
AGTCGCCCACCGAAGAAGACCCGACACCCGCACCCATGACCAACATCCCGCAGGACGCCGACGCACGGCGCGACTTGGCGCGCACCGTGCTCGCGGTGCTCCTCATCGGCATCCTGATCGGCGCCTCGTTCTGGATCCTGCGCCCGTTCCTGCTCTCGGTCATCTGGGCGGCGATGATCGTGGTCGCCACCTGGCCGATGATGCTCGAGCTCCAGTCGCACCTGCGCCGCCGCTGGGTCGCGGTCGCCCTTATGTCGGGCGCCATGGTGCTCATCTTCGTCGTGCCGCTGATTCTCGCGATCGATGCGCTGGTCGAGAACGCCGGGACGATCAAGGATTGGGGGGTGAAGCTTGCGACCGCTCCGTTACCGGCGGCACCCGACTGGCTGGCCGGCATCCCGCTCGTGGGCGAGAAAGCGGCCGAGCTCTGGACCACCGTGGTGGCCGGCGGCCGCGAGGGCATCGCCACGCGACTCGCGCCGTATGCGGCGAAGGCGGCGCAATGGCTGGCCGCGGCGATCGGCGGCGTCGGGCTCCTTAGCATCGAGTTCCTGCTCACCATCCTCATCACGGTGGTCATGTACACCAACGGCGAGACCGCGCGCGCGGGGCTCATCCGCTTCGGCCGCCGCCTCGCGGGTCCGCGCGGCGAAGGTGTAGTGATCCTCGCGGGCCAGGCGATCCGCGCCGTCGCGCTCGGCGTGGTCGTCACCGCCCTGGCGCAGACGATCGCGGCAGGGATCGGCCTGTGGATCGCGGGGATCCCGTTCGCCGGACTCCTCACCGGCGTCATCCTGATTCTGTGCATCGCGCAGATCGGCCCGCTCCTCGTGCTCGTGCCGGCCGTGATCTGGCTGTTCTACGCCGGGCACACGGGGTGGGGCGTCTTCCTGGCGGTCTGGAGCGCGATCGTCGGCATGATGGACAACGTGCTGCGCCCGATCCTCATCCGCAAGGGTGCGGACCTGCCGCTCCTGCTCATCTTCGCCGGTGTGATCGGCGGCCTGTTCGCATTCGGCATCATCGGCCTCTTCGTGGGGCCGGTGACGCTCGCGGTGACGTATACGCTGCTGCGGGACTGGATGAACGAGGGAGACGCATGACGCCCAGCCAAAAGGGCGCCATTCTCGCCGAGGCGCTGCCCTACCTGCGCGCGTTTCACGGCAAGACGATCGTCGTTCGCTTCGGCGGGCAGGCGATGGCCGACGCGGCGCTCAAGGCCGGCTTCGCCCGCGACGTCGCGTTGCTGCGCCTCGTGGGAATGAAGGTCGTCGTCGTGCACGGCGGCGGCTGGGGCATCGACGAGCTGATGCGCAAGATGGGCCTCGAAACGCGCCGTTACGGCGGCCACCGCATCACCGACGAGCGCACGCTCAACTTGGTCGAGATGGCGTTGAGCGAGATGAACCAGGAGCTCACCTCGCTCATCAACCGCGAAGGCGGGCGCGCGGTCGGCGTGGACGGCCAGGACGGGCGCTTCATTCGCGCCGTTCCGGTCGCCGCACCCGCCGAGACGGCCAACGCGCCGGACTTGGGCTTCGTCGGCGACGTCGAGAGCATCGACCCCGCCTTGATCGAGCTTCTGCTGTCGCGCGAGTTCGTGCCCGTGGTGATGCCCATCGGCGTGTCCGCCGACAACAAGTCGTATCACATCAACTCGGATCGCCTGGCCGGGCAACTCGCCCGCGCGCTCAAGGCCGAGAAGCTCGTCCTCATGACCAATATCGCGGGCGTGCTGGGACGCGACGGCAGGCTCGTTGCCATCCTCAAGGCCGCGGACGCCGACGCGCTGCTGCGCGATCGCGTCGTGCACGGCGGCATGGTGCCACGCCTGGCGGCGGCGGTGCGCGCGGTGCGCGAGGGCGTGCGCTCGGTCCACATCATCGACGGCAGCGTGCCCAACGCGCTGCTCCTGGAAGTCCTCACTTCGAAGGGTGTAGGCACCGCGGTGCGCTCCGACGTCGAGCCGAACTTCTTTGCGGCGAGTCGGGCGTACCTGCTCGGACCGGCGTAGGATGGGTTGCGCCATGAGTGAAGTTCAGTTCATCGAATTCAGGGCTCGACGAGGCCGTGCCTGATCGCGAGGCGGATCAACTCGGCGCTGCTTTGCGCGCCGAGCGCGTCCATGATCTGGTATTTATGCGACTCGACCGTGCGCGAGGAAATGTCGAGCTTTTTCGCGATCTCCTTCGCCGACAGCCCGTCGGCGAGCATGCGCAGGATCTCGCGTTGGTGGGAGGTCAAGGCGGCGATGCGCTCGCCGGCATCCGCCGGCCCGTCCTCTGTCGTCTCGAACACCGCGCGCGCGAGCGCGGGGCTCACGAAGGTGCCGCCGTCGAGCGCGGCGCGGATCGCCTGCACGAGCTCCTCGGGAGCGGCGAGCTTCAAGACGTAACCGGCAGCGCCCGCGCTCAACGCGCGGCGGGCATACCCCGGCTGGTTGTGCATGGTCAGGAAGACCACCGGTACGTCGATGTCCTCGCGCCGCAACGCCTCCAACGCGTCGATGCCGTTGCGCACGGGCATGCTCACATCGGCGACGATGACGTCCGGGTGCAAGGTCTTCGCCGCGTCGATCATCGCCTGGCCATCCGCGACCACGCCGACCAGTTCGAATTCGGCCGAGAGCATGCTCTTCAGGCCCTGCGCGACCACCCGGTGGTCGTCGGCGATGAGGACGCGGGGCCGCATCAGGCTGCCGTTGGCAACGGGACCCAGGCCGACAGCGACGTGCCGCTGCCCGGCCGGCTTTCGACATCGAGCCGGCCGCCGAGGAGGCGAACACGCTCGCGCATGCTCGCAAGACCGAGGCTTGCCCGTTCGGCTTTGCGCGAGGCATCGAAGCCCGTGCCGTTGTCGCGCACGGCCAGCGCGATGCCCCCGTCCTTGCGGGCGACGGTAACGTCGATGCTCTTCGCCCGGGCGTGCCGCTCGACGTTGCGCAGCGCCTCCTGCGCGACTCGAAACAGGCAAAGTGCGGCGTCCGCCGGCAGCCGCCTCGGCACGTCCTGGAAATCGAGGTTCACGCGCAGCGGACCCTGCTGCGCGATCCGGTCGCACTCGATACGCAGCGCCTCGACCAGCCCCAGGTCCTCGATCACGGAAGGGTGAAGGCGATACGACAACGCGTGAACGTCCTCGCCCAGCTCCACCAGGCCTTCGCGAATCGCGTGGGCCGCGTCGCCCTTGGCCGTTCCCTTCTCGCCGCTCTCCAGCCCTGCCGCTTCGATCGCGAGACCCGCCAGGCGCTGCGTCACGTCGTCGTGCAGCTCGCGGGCGAGCCTGCGCCGCTCGTCCTCGTGCGCGGTGACGAGCCGGCCCGCCAGTCCCTCGGCCACCTCTTCGGCGCGGCGGCGATGGGCGCGCTGCGCGAGCAGCGCGCCAATCAGCGCGGCCTGCAGCAGCAACGCGACTGCCGTCGCGATGACGGCGGCGCGGTGCTGTTCCCATATCGATGGGGGCTTGAACCGGATCTCGCTACCCGGGGGAAGGCGTGCCTCGGCTATGTTCCAACGCCGCAGCTCGCGCCAATCGTAGACGGGGGGCTCGAATCCAACGATGTCCATCGGCTGCGGGGAGCCGCGCAGAGCGCCCAGGGTCGCCGCGGCGGTACGCTCGCCGGCGGCTCTTTGCGACGTATAGGGTCCGCCGACCACGCCTTTACCGAGCGCGGCCTCGTACAAGCCGAAGATCGGCGCATTCGCCACCGCATGGAGGCTCGTCAGCGCGTCCTGGCGCTCGTGCGGGATACCCGCGGCGTCGACGATCAAGATGGCGTAGAGGATCGCGGAATGCGGCGGTAGTTTCGCAACGCGCTCCTGCATCTGCGCGAGCGAGAGGCCGTCGAGCCACTCGAACCTGACGCGCTCCGCAAAGGGTGCGAACTCCCGTTGCAGTTCGCGGCGCCAGACGCGCTCCAGTTCGGAAGCGCCGACCACGACTGCGATTGTTTCGGTGTCGGGGAGGAGCTGCAGGACGTTGTCGACGAGCATCCGTACGTCTATCTTCCCCGCCACCGCTGCGTCGTTCGGCGAGAGTGTGAGTTGCCGCGCGAAGCGCTCGTCCAGGGCCCCCACGACCAGCGGAGTGCCTGGAAAGAGCTCGCCCCGATGCCGAAGATAGAAACGAGCTGCCGGAGCGCCGATGGTGACCGCGACGTCGGGGGGCGCATCGTCGAAACGCGCGCGCAGGTACTCGAGGAAAACCCGCGTCTCCCTGGCGGTGGCCGCGCGCCGGTAATCGAGGTTGGCCTCGACGAAAGTGACTGGATCGGCCGAATCTCGCACAAGCTCGGTACGGAACACCGACGCGATGGTGTCGTAGGGCCCGAAGTCGCGGCCGAAGGAATGGAGGATGAGAACGCGCTTCGAACCGGCGGCTTCGGCGTCGGGGACCAGGCAGAGCGCAAGCAACACGAGGGCAAGGGCGGCGCTCGCTTGCAGGCGACGTGCCAAGCTAGGCATGCAGCGATCGTCGCGCACGGCTTGCCCTATCCGATCTGATCGTGTCCACTCCAAGCTTTAGCTCGTGCCGAATCCGTTTCCACACTTCGGACTGGGCATCGGCATGGCGATAAGCCATCGCTTTCTCGATCAAGTCGTCGATAACCTGCCCTGGGTTGACTATGTGACAGAAGGTCCGGGCAAAGTCCGCCAGCGCGCTGCGTGTCGGCCATGACTTGCTGCCCGCCATGCTAAGAGCCAATACGTCCTTCTTGAGGTACATGGTGGTGTTGACCAGATCATAGACCGGTGCAAGGTGCGCATCGTTCTCCGCGCTTACAGGATCTGCGTACAGAACGCCAAAGTTCTTCAGGTGCGCATCCCCATTGCGGAGCAAACAACATAGAACGATCAGTCTGAAGAGCGATTCGAGTGAAGCGGCACGGTGTCGTGGCGCCACGAAGTCACCGATCGCCCGCGCGACGTCGCCGTACGAGCCTTCGTACTTGCGGCTGGGGTGACGACCGGTAAGCACGGCCAGATCTTCGAAACCCAAGTAGCCGTTCGGCCCGATGTCGAACCGGCGTATGACAAAGAGGCGCCGGTCGTCCGACAGCCAAAAATCGGGAGTTGCCAAACCGACGTGCTTGGCGATCGACATGCAAATGAATTCGTTCTCCGGAAGGCCTGGATACTCCGGCCCTGCCGCCTTGACGATTAGATCAGGGGACTCGACCGAAGACTTCTCGCGTACCACTGTTCCAGTTTGGCTCCGCTCGGGTACCACCACCTTCGGCTGAACCCCGGAAATCGAGGGAGTACCGTATTCTTCCAGGAGCTCATTGAAAAGACCCTCGGCACCGCGATACGCGAGAATGTCTCTCAACGAAATGGGATCCCCCATGCTGGCCGCTGCGCCGCCCACCGGACTCACCCACGCACGACCCGCGGCTGGGGTGGAAGTAATCGCCAGCAAGTTCATTTCATCGTTGACGTCCAGAGTCTTCCGGTACAGATCGACGACGCGATTGAGCAAGAATCCTTCAGGCAGGTTCATCGCCAATACGGGCGGGAGCCGATTCGTGCTATAGCCTTCCGGGCGAGGTGGCATGGTTAACGAGATCGCCAAATCGGGTCGCGCCAGTGCCTCGTCGCTATAGCGAACGACGAACTGCGACTCGCGATGCAACGTACCGGAGTCACCCTGTGTCGTGTGCAAAAGCAAGGCCTTGATCCGGTCACGCTTCATTCGCGCTTACGCCTTCCGGCGCGCTCGACTACGCATGCGCTTCGGTTCTTGACCCTGATATCGATCTGATAACTCGTCCAGCGTAGGCCTGCGAGTTGCCTCTTTGGTGGCAAGTTCCAGTCCCACCGAAAGAAGCAATCGATGCAGATTGTTCAGACTCACGCGGCCGCGCCCGGTTTCAAAGTCGCTAAGCGTCTTGCGTGCCACGCCGGCTGCGCGAGCGGTGTCTTCCTGAGTCATGCCCAGCCTTATGCGGCGCTCGCGGAAAGTGTGCTCGATCGTCATGGAGGTCGTTATGTTACTCACTAAATCTAATTATAGTAATACCGCGTAATAAAGCGTTAATAATCAATTAAGATCAGTGCGTGTTATTTAACGCATTATGGCGTAACATGCTAGAATGCGTAATATTCTGGTCATGATACCAGGCGGCGCGGCTCCGCGCTCGATAGCTGTCGCAGAGCGGGAAACGAGCCCTTCACCATCCGCCCCGTGTCATCCCGAGGCGCATGCGCCGAGGGATCTGCTGAGAAATTGTTCAAGCCGCTGACCGTTGTGTCGCGCACTTGGACACGAATTGGTCACGGACCGGAAATTGAAAGGGCTCGCGCATTCGCAAGCCCTTGATTGATTGGTTGCGGGGGCAAGATTTGAACTTGCGACCTTCGGGTTATGAGCCCGACGAGCTGCCAGACTGCTCCACCCCGCGATTGCAATTATAGCGCGGAACGCAGGGTGGGGTCAAAGCCGCTTAACGCGTCAGAACTGCTTGCGGATCCCCAGCACGAGCCCGTAGTTGGTCTCGTTGTCGAGCCCCACCGCCGCGCTGAACTGGAAGAACCCGGACACGTTGTTGGGCAGCGTCGCGCTGCTGCCGAGCGTGAGCACGCCGTAATCGCGGGTGGGACCGGCGGTCGGGATCGCGAAGAACAGGCCGTTGGGATCGTTGACGTACTTGGAGACGATCGACGGGTTGTCGTTCTCGAACTCGTGCAGCCATTGCGCGTTGAAGTACGGGGAGAACACGCCGTACGACGTGCTCACCACGGTGCTTACTTTCGCCCCGAGCGACGACTGCAGCGACTTGATCGTGCGCTCGTCGACGAACAGGCCGAGCCCGTCGCGCGATTCGGCCTCGGAGAACGCGTCGTTCTTGACCCAGATGTAACCCAGGCGGGCCGTCGGCGTGATCGTGTATGAATCCCACTTGAAGTTGCGTCCCGCGCCGATCGCGAACGACCACTGGGTGCCGTTGGGGCTCGCCGTCGCCGTCGTGTTGATTGGCTGCGCCTCGACCGCGCTGCTGTTCGACGGAACGAAAATGTTGCGGGTCGTGTCGTAGCCGATGTCTCCCCAGGCAAGGAACGCATCGACGTACCAATCGTTCTTGTAGTACGTGGCGTACCCGAGGATGCTGAAAGTGTCCGCCTTGACGCTGCCCAACCCGAAGTCGTAGTCGGAGTTGGTGTGCGTGTATCCCAGCGCGCCGCCGACCACCCACGAGTCGCTGACGCGATAGTCCGCGCCGGCGAGCACGGTTACGCTGCCGTAATCGTAGGCATCCTGCACCGAGGTCTGGTCGACGTTGCCCCAGCTGTAGGAGACGTTGACGAATCCGCCCCACGGGCCGCCGAAGGCGGAGTCGGCCGCGGCGCCGCCGCCGCGCTCGGGCGTGCCGGCGAGTTGCGTCCTGTTGCCGTTCAGGTCGAGGACGACGCCACGGGCGCCGCCGCGCACGTCGAGAAGGCGCGCGCCGATGGTGTTCATCTTGGCGGCCTCGGTGCTCATCTGCTTTTGCGCGTTGGCCTGGACCGGCGCGATCGCCTGCACTCCCGTGGCGATCTCGTCGTTGCTGATCATGAGGTTGTAGGGGGCAAGTACTGCGAGCGACGGCGGAATGCCGCCCGGCTGGTTCGCGAACGCGCTGATCGCCATTCTCGAGCAGCTTGCCGAAAGGCGCTGCAAGGGCGTTCCATTGACATTCGGCAGCACCTGGCCCGGGCCGGTGCCGGTGATGGTCACGCAAACGTCCTGCAACCCGCCGCCGAAACCGAGCTGCAAGGGCGTCGCTCCGGGCAAGGTCTTAAGACCATCGTTGGTCTGGCCTAGGGCACTGCCGACCTGGCCGCAGGTGAAGACCGCGGTTGCTGCGGCAAGCAAGAGGCGCGCACGCCCCCAAGGCAATTCTGCGTTGCTCATTCCGTCCCTCCCCTGGTTGCGGGCGTCGTCGTCGAACTTCCTCGCCCTCCTTTGAGATTCGCAGAGCGCGCTCGCGTCTGTCAACAACGTTCGTCGCATCACCCCGTCGCGCCCGACGGAAACGCCACCACGTGATCGATCGCGAGCCTGATGCCGATGCGCTCGCCGATCGCGTGGTTGTGGTGCGACGGCACGAGCGACAGCACGCGCGTGCCCGACGCGAGCTTCAGCGTGTACAGGAACTCGGCGCCCCGGAACGCCTTGGCGCACACTTCGGCCTGCCACGGGCTCGCGTCGTCGTGCACGATGTCGTCGGGACGCAGCAAGAGGTCCACCGCGCCGCCGGACGGGACGCCCGGCGGCCACTCGCCGGCAAGCTCCCCCAGCTCGGTGACGAGCCGGCTCTGGCCTTCGGCGATGCCGCGCAGGAACACGCCCTGCCCCACGAAGTCGGCCACGAAGCGCGTGCGCGGCCGGTGGTAGAGGTTGTACGCGCTATCCCACTGCTCGATTGCGCCGTCCTTCATGATGCCGATCTCGTCGGCGATGGCGAACGCCTCGTACTGGTCGTGGGTGACGAGGATCGCCGTGATGCCGGCGGCTTTCAAAATCTCGCGCACCTCGAGCGAGATACGCTCGCGCAGATCGATGTCGAGATTGGAGAACGGCTCGTCCAGGAGCAGGAGTCCCGGCGCCGGAGCCAGCGCGCGCGCGAGCGCCACCCGCTGCTGCTGGCCGCCCGAAAGCTCGTGCGGAAACACCGAAGCCGCGGACCCGAGCCCGACAAGCTCCAGCATTTCGGCGGTTCGGCGCGCGGCTTGCGCGGGCGGCAGGCGCGACAGCCCGAACGCCACGTTGTCCGCGACCGACAGGTGCGGAAACAGCGCGTAGTCCTGGAACACCATCCCGATACCGCGCCTCTCCGGCGGCACCAGGAGGTCCACGCTCGACACCACCCGATCCGACAGCGCGATCTCACCGCCGCGCACCGGCTCGAAGCCGGCGATGCAGCGCAGGACCGTCGTCTTGCCGCAGCCGGACGGCCCCAGCAGGCACCCGATGCAGCCCGGGGCGAGCGTGAAGTCCAGCCCGCGCACCACGCGATGCGCGCCGTACGCCTGCTCGAGCGCCGCGACGCGAACGGAAGCCGGCATGTCAGCCGCGCGCCGGCGGCCGGGCGCCCTGCGCGGTCCCCGCGCCGTCCGCTCCCGGCCTGCGTATGGTCTTGATCTTCGCCGCCATTGCGCTGCCCATGCTCCATTGCGGTTGCGACGCCGGGTACCCGGCTTCGCGCTCGCGCTCGGCGACACGCCGCTTCGCCATCTCGAACGAAGCCTCGAACGAGTGGCCCTTGCCAAGCCCCTGCTGGAAGAAAGTATCGCCGAAGAGCGTGGGCGGCGCGCGCCCGTCGCAAGCGAGGCTCGTTCCGCCCACCCCGGCGTCGGTCACGATCAGCGTGTGCTCGTCTTCGAGCGGCGCCACGAAGCCACCCGAATAGCAGGCCGACACGACGACGATCCGCCAGGTGATGCCGGCATCCGCGAGCAGCCGCTTCAAGCCCGCCGGGCCGACCTCCACCAGCGTCAGCGGCGGCTGCTCCGCCGCCAGCCGGTTGTCGCGCGCCGTCGGGCCCGTGAGGTAGAGCATCACGATATCGTGATCCGGATCGATGATGCCGCCGATCTCGTTCAGCGTCTCGCGCAGGTTGGTCAGGGTCGCGAAGGGCACGCTGATCAACGTGCGCGGGTTGTTCACCAGCAGCACCGACCGCCCCTCGGCGCCCCAGCGCGCATCCATCACCTGCCGCGCCCGCTCGACTTCGTTGCGCCACGCGTCGCTGCGGCCCCATGGCGCAAAGCCGACGAAGTACAGGTCCGTCTCGCCGGGCCGCTCGTCGGCGAGATCGTCCAGCACATCGTCGAGCACGATGGCTTGCGCGGCCAGCACGGTCTCGGCGCCGGCGTTGAACTCGGTGGCGGGCGCCGCCCGTTCGCCGCCATCGCGCCACCACGGCAAGCTCGGCAGCAGCAGGCTGCCCGTCCAGATGGGGATCGACAGCGCGAGTCCGCCCACGATCGCGCGCAGCCACACGAACGACGGCGGCGGCGAGAACGCGACCGCCACACAGCGGATCAGCACCAGCACGATCCAGGTCACGATCAGCTTCTCGAGTACCACCAGGAGCTCCAGCATGTCGCTGCCGCGCGCGAGCCACGCCGGGACGTAGTGCAGGATCTGCAGCACGGGGGTGGCCGCTTGAATGATCACCGCCAGCGAAAGCGCCACCTGGCGCTGCCGGTTGCCGAGCGCGATCAGCGCGCAGATGAAGAGCAGGAGCGCGCCGTAGTAGAGCTCGGACGCCGCGCCCTCCGGTGCAAACTGCCGCGGCGGCGCCACCTGGAACCAGTCGCCGGCGACGTCGATGGCCGCGGACAGCAGGAACAGCAGCACGAGTTGCGCAAGGTCGATCCGGAACGCGAGCCGGTCGACCCGCAGGAAGCAGGCGAGGCGAAGCCCGGCGCGAAGGTTGCGCAGGAGGTTGGCGAGCGCGTAGCGCATGCGGGCGCGGCAAGTCCGCGGGGCCTCTTAAACGGCGGCCGCGTGTTCCTCGATATAGGCCTTGACCTTCGCGGCGGCGGCGGGCAGGACGGTAACGCGCTGCGGCCGCGCTTCCAGACCTTCGTAGGCGGCGGGCCGCGCCGGCTCGCGGCCGAGCGCCTCGCGGATGGTCGCGGCGAACTTCACCGGCAACGCGGTCTCGATGCAGATCGTGGACACGGCGCGGTCGCGCAGCTCGAGCGCGGCCTTGACGCCGTCCGCGGTGTGCGGATCAATGGTCACTGCGAAGCGCGCGTGCACGTCGCGGATGGTCGCGATGCGCTCGGCGTGCGTACTTCGGCGCGACACGAAGTTGGCGGCGCGCACCGCGGGCCAGTAATCGGTGCCGGCGAGGTCGAAGCCGCCGTTGCTGGCCATGCGGTCCCACAGCTTCCGCACCCCCACCGGATCGCGTCCGACGACGTCGTAGATGAAGCGCTCGAAGTTCGAGGCCTTCGAGATGTCCATCGACGGCGAGCTCGTCGCGTGCGTCTCCGCCGCGCCGCGCGGACGATAGCGGCCGGTGCGGAAGAACTCGTCCAGCACGTCGTTCTCGTTGGTGGCGAGGATCAAACGCCGGATCGGCAATCCCATCGCCCGCGCCACGTGCCCGGCGAGGATGTTGCCGAAGTTTCCCGACGGCACCGCGAAGTCAGCGGGCTCGCCGTCCTCGCGCGTCGCCTGGAAGTAGCCGGAGAAGTAGTAGACCACCTGCGCCGCGACCCGCGCCCAGTTGATCGAGTTCACCGCGCCGATGGCGTAGCGCGCCTTGAATGCGGCGTCGCCGTTGACCGCCTTCACCACGTCCTGGCATTCGTCGAACGTGCCCTGGATCGCGAGGTTGTGGATGTTGGCGTCGGTCAGCGCGTACATCTGCGCCGCCTGGAACGGGCTCATTCGCCCCTGCGGCGACAGCATGAACACGTTGACCCGCCGCTTGCCGCGCAACGCGTACTCCGCGGAGCTTCCGGTGTCGCCGGAGGTGGCGCCCAGCACGTTGATCGTACGCTGCTCCTTGTCGAGCACGTACTGGAAGAGGTTGCCGAGAAGCTGGAGCGCGATGTCCTTGAACGCGAGCGTGGGCCCGTTCGACACGTGCAAAAGGTGCAGATTGGGTTCGAGGGTCGACAGCGGCGTGATCGCGTCGCTGCCGAACGTCGCGCGGGTGTACGTGGCGTCGACGAGGTGCCGCAGATCTTCCCGCGGGATGTCGTCGGCGAAGCGCGACAGCACCGCGAAGGCCAGGTCGCGGTACGCCATCGGCCGCAGCGCGGCGAGCTCGCCGCGCGAGAAGACCGGGTAGCGCTGCGGCACCGCAAGGCCGCCGTCAGGCGCCAGGCCCTCGAGCAGGATCGCGCAGAACGGCTGCGGGTCCGCCGACCACGCCCCGCGGGTGCTGACATAGCGCATCAGTTCAATTCTTCCAGCCGGATGCGCACGATCTTGCCGCGCACCGTGGGCAGCGCCTCGATCGCCGCGATCGCGGCGTCGATGTTCTTCTCGACCGTCTGGTGCGTGAGCATGATGATGTCGGTCTGGAACTGGCCCTCGTCCGGCTCTTTCTGGATCATGGCGTCGATCGAGATGTCGCGGTCGGCGAGGATGCGCGTGATGTCGGCGAGCACGCCGGCCTTGTCGTCCACCCGCATGCGCAGGTAGTAGCTCGTCACCACTTCGCCGATCGGCAGGAACGGCACGTCGGTGAGCTGGTCGGGTTGGAACGCGAGGTGCGGCACGCGGTGCTCGGGGTCGGCGGTGTGCATGCGGGTGACGTCGACCAGGTCCGCGATCACCGCACTCGCGGTCGGCTCGGCGCCTGCCCCTGCGCCGTAGTGCAGCGTGGCGCCGACCGCGTCGCCCTTGACCAGCACCGCGTTCATGGCGCCTTCCACGTTGGCGATCAGGCGCTTCGCCGGCACCAGCGTCGGATGCACTCGAAGCTCGATGCCTTCGCGGCCATCGACCCGCGCGCGGCGGGTGATGCCGAGGAGCTTGATGCGGTAGCCCAGCTCCTCGGCGTACCTGATGTCCAGGCGCGACAGCTTGCTGATGCCTTCGGCGTACGCGCGGTCGAACTGCATGGGCACGCCGAAGGCGATCGCCGACATGATGGTGAGCTTGTGCGCGGCGTCGATGCCCTCGACGTCGAAGGTCGGGTCCGCTTCCGCGTAGCCGCGCTGCTGCGCTTCCTTCAGCACCTCGGCGAACGAGGCGCCCGTCTCGCGCATCTGCGACAGGATGAAGTTGGACGTGCCGTTGATGATGCCGGCGAGCCACTCGATGCGGTTGGCGGTGAGTCCCTCCCGCAACGCCTTGATGATCGGCACGCCGCCCGCGACCGCGGCCTCGAACGCGACCATCACGCCCGCGGCGGATGCGGCCTTGAAGATTTCGTTGCCGTGCAGGGCAAGGAGCGCCTTGTTCGCGGTCACCACGTGCTTGCCGTGGGCGATCGCCTCCAGCACCAGCGTGCGCGCGGCGTCGGTGCCGCCGATCAGCTCGCACACGATGTCGACATCGGGATGGCGCACGAGGACCGCGGGGTCGCTCGTGAGGTTGACTTCGCCGGCGCCCCGGGTGCCCTCGCGCGCGCGGTCGAGCGTGCGCGTCGCGATCCAGTTGATCCGGATCGGGCGGCCGGCGCGGCGCGTGATCTCCTCCGCGTTGCGGCGGAGCACGTCCCAGGTGCCCCGGCCGACGACGCCGAAGCCCAGCAGTCCGACGTTGAGCGGCTTCACGACAATCCGTCCTCGCGAAACATCTGCTTGATCCCCCTGATCGCCTGGCGAGTACGGGCCTCGTTCTCGATCATGGCAAAGCGCACGTGCTGGTCCCCATACTCCCCGAAGCCCACCCCCGGTGAGGCCGATACCTTCGCCTTCGCGAGCAGGTGCTTCGCGAACTCGAGCGAGCCCAACTTGCGGTACGGCTCGGGAATCCTCGCCCACACGTACATCGACGCCTTCGGCGCGTCGACGGCCCAGCCCGCTTCCGCGAGGCCCTTGACCAGCACGTCGCGCCGCGCCTGGTACTTGGCGGCGATCGCGCTCACGCAGTCCTGCGGGCCTTCCAGCGCGGCGATCGCCGCCACCTGGATCGGCGTGAACGTGCCGTAGTCGTGATAGCCCTTGATGCGCGACAGCGCGGATACGAGGTCGCGGTTGCCGACCATGAAGCCGATGCGCCAGCCCGCCATGTTATAGCTCTTCGACATGGTGAAGAACTCGACCGCGACGTCGCGCGCGCCGCGCACCTGCATGATCGACGGCGCCTGCCAGCCGTCGAAGCAGATGTCGGCGTAGGCGAGGTCGTGCACGACGTAGATGCCGTATTCCCGGGCGAGCGCCACCACCCGCTCGAAGAACGGCAGCTCGACGCATTGCGCCGTCGGGTTCGCCGGGAAGTTGATGATCAGCATCTTGGGCTTCGGGTAGCACATCCTGATCGTGTGCGTGAGCTCGGCGAAGAAGTCGACGTCCGGCGTCATCTGCACCTGCAGGATGTCCGCGCCGGCGATGACCGGGCCGTAGATGTGGATCGGGTAGCTCGGATTGGGCACCAGCACGGTGTCGCCGCGGCCGAGGGTGGCGAGTGCCAGGTGCGCGATGCCCTCCTTCGAGCCGAGGGTGACGATCGCCTCCGCATCCGGGTCGAACTCGACGTCCCAGCGGCGCTGGTACCAATGGCAGATCGCGCGGCGCAGGCGCGGAATGCCCTTGGACACCGAGTAACCGTGCGTATCCGGACGCTGCACGGTCTCCACCAGCTTGTCGACGATGTGCTTGGGCGTGGGTCCGTCGGGGTTGCCCATGCCGAAGTCGATGATGTCCTCGCCGCGGCGGCGCGCGGCCATCTTGAGCTCGGAGGTGATCGAGAAGACGTAGGGAGGCAGGCGCTCGATGCGAGCGAAGGACGTTTCCAGTGGGGAGGCCATGCGGAGTCTTTCTTGCGTAAGCGCCCGGAACCGTCCGAGCGACGTAAGAAGCGGCAAATCGCTACTTCGGATTTAATTCTATTACATTTCCGTGACTTACTGCAAAGCAGCACGCCGCGGCACGGGTTGCCTCTACAATGGCGAACGGTGCCCCGGAGGAAGCCACGATGACCGCGCCCAGCCAGACTCACGACGAAGTGTCCCAGGCCGCCAGCGATTCGATGCGCGCCGGCGTGGACATCCGCCAGCGCATCCACGACTTGACGCTGCTCGCGCTGCGCAACCGCCGCTTCGACCGGCACGGCATGCAGGAGGTGGTGCGCGCGGTCACCGACGGTGTCGCGCACGGCGCCGAGCAAAGCCAGGCCGATCTGCGCCAGTCGCTGTCGGAAGCCTTCCGCGGCATGGACTTGGCACTCAAGCGTTCGGCCGAAGCGGGCGGCACCGCGCTGCGCCAACTCGCCACGACCGGCAAGGATCTCTCGGACAACGAGATCAAGCAGGCGCTCGCCAACATGAAGCGCCTCGAGGACGACTTCCTCACCACCGCCGGGCGCGCCGCGGAAGCGACGAGCGAGCGCATCCGCCCGGAGCTCAAGAAGATCCTGTCCAGCGCGCGCGAGACCGGCACCGAGACCGGGCGCATCGCCGCGCACACCATGGCCGACTTGGGGCAGCGCTTCTCGGTCGCCTCCATCGACGTCGCGATCGCCGGCATGCAGGTCGCCGCCGAAGTCGGCGGGCGCTTCGCGCAGGTCGCGGGCGGGATCTTGAGCGGCATCGCCGACGCGCTCGCGACCAAGCCCGCCGACAAGAAGCCGCCGACGACCTGACGAAGGCGGCATGCTGCAGGTCGCGCTCGGCACGATGCGGGACCTCCCGCGCCTGCGGGAAATCACGACCGTCCTGATCCGCCACGGCCTGGGCGACGTCGTGCGCCGCCTCGGCGTGTCCGGCGTGCTCGAACGCACCGGCCAGGTGCTGCAATGGGGGGCGGCGGCGGACGTCATGCAGCTCGACCTGCCCGTGCGCCTGCGCATGGCGCTGCTCGCACTCGGCCCGACGTTCATCAAGCTGGGACAGGTGCTGGCCACGCGGGTCGACCTGTTTCCCCCGGATTGGATCGACGAGCTCGAGCGCCTGCACAGCGACGTGCCGCCGGTGCCGTTCGACGACCTGCTGCCGGAGTTGACGCGCGCGCTGGGGCGCTCGCCGTTCGAGGTGTTCGTCGATCTCGACACGTCGCCGCAGGGCTCGGCGTCGATCGCGCAGGTGCATCGCGCGAAGCTCGCCGACGGCTCGCCGGTGGTGCTCAAAGTGCGCCGTCCGGGTATCCGGCCCAAGGTCGAGGCGGACCTGCGCCTCCTCGGCCACCTCGCCGCGCTGATCGAATCGGAGCTGCCCGAAGCGCGCCGCTTCCAGCCGGTGGAGATCGCGGCGCAGTTCGAGCGCTCGCTTGCGCGCGAGCTCGACTTCACCATCGAGGCGACCAACGTCGACCGCTTCGCCGCGCACTTCGCCGGCGACCCGTACATCGTCATTCCCAGGGTCTACCCGCAGTGGACGAGCGAGACGCTGCTCGTGCAGGAGCACGTCTCCGGCATCCCGGGCACCGACCTTGCGGCGGTGGACGCCGCGGGCCTCGATCGGCGTCTGCTCGCCGCGCGCGGCGCCGAGGCGCTGCTGCGCATGATCCTGGTCGACGGGTTCTTCCACGCCGATCCGCATCCGGGCAACGTGTTCTTCCTGCCCGGCGAGCGCATCGTATTGATCGATTTCGGCATGGTGGGGCGGTTGGCACCCCGGCGGCGGCGCGAGGTGGTCGACCTGCTGGCCGGACTCGCGCAAATGGAGGAGCAGCCGATGCTCGACGTGCTGCTCGACTGGGCGGGCGACGCCTACGTCGACGACACCCGGCTCGCCGCCGACATCAACGACCTCGTGTTCGACTACGAGAACGTGCCGCTCGCGAGCATCCGCATCGGCGTGCTGCTGCGGCGCTTCGCCGACATCGTGCGCGAGCACTCGATCGTGCTGCCGGCGGACTTGACGCTCATGTTCAAGGCGCTGATCACGATGGAAGGGCTGGGCCGCCAGTTCGACCCCGACTTCCACATCGTGCCGCACCTCACCCCGCTCCTGCGCAAGGTGCTCATGCAGCGCTACCGCCCGAGCGAGCTCTCCCGCCGCGGGCGCAGCGCCGCGGCGGAGTTCCTCACCGTCGTCGGCAGCGTGCCGCGCGACATCGCGCGCCTGGTGCGCGAGGCGCGCCGGGGCAAGGCCCGCATCGACCTCGACCTGAAGCGCCTCGACGACTTCGGCCGGCAGCTCGACCAGACGCTCGACCGGGTGACCGTCGGCATCATGACCGCCTCGCTCGTGATCGGGTCGGCGATCATCATGACGGTCAAGGAAGGGCCGACCCTGTTCGGCGTTTCGGTGCTCGGCGCGATCGGCTTCGCCGGCTACCTGCTCGCGTTCGTCAACAGCGTGTGGGTGATCTACGGCATCTGGCGGAGCAGTCGGAAGTGAAGTTTCACCTGCAGATCCCCACTACCAACATCGTCACCGGGACCGGCGCCGGCTGGGTGCGCGTCGGACAGGCCGAGCATCGCAGCAACATCGTCCTGCTGCCGGATGCGGTGATCGAGGGCTGGGCGCCGAACGGGTTCGAAGCATTGGCCGAAGCCGACTTCGCCGCGCTGCTCGCGCACGAGCCGGAGATGGTGCTGCTCGGCACCGGCAGCCGCCAGCGCTTTCCGCACCCGAGCCTGCTGCGCGCGCTCGCGGCCGCTCACATCGGAGTCGAGGCGATGGATACGCGTGCCGCCTGCCGCACGTTCAACATCCTGGTCGCCGAGGACCGGCGGGTCGCCGCTGCAATCATCATCGATTCATGATCCGCACCACCGCGAGCGCGATCGCGCCGATCGCGGGCCATTGCCCTCGCACGCGCGGGACCAGCACCGCCCACAGCCGGCGGCGATAACTCAGCACTGGATGGTCGTGCGGCAGTAGTTGGCGAGCTCGCGCAGGACGCTCACCGCCTGCACGGCCGCCCGCGCCCTTCCCTCGCCGTATTCGAGCGCGAGGCGCAGCTTGTACTTGTCGAAGAACGCGTCGAACTGCTCCGCGCCGACCGTGCCGAGCGCGTACAGCGCGTCCTCGCGCGGGTCGTGCTCGAGCAGGATCGCTGCGAGCGGCTGCGGCGCCGGGCCGGACACCACGCGCGCGCCTTCCGCGGGGTCGTACACGCTGTGGTCGGCGCAGCAATGGATGACGTTGCCGCCCGAGGTCGCCGATTGCTCGCGTTGGTAGCGGATGAACGAGACCTCGCGCGTCGGGTACGCGAGCTTGTGCGCGCAGATCGCGGAGAACGCGACCGTGTTGCGCTCGCGCCCCACACCGCCCTGCCAGGCGTACGTCGTCCCGTCCTCGCGCTTGAGCGAGGCGTCCGCCACCACCGGCCGCTTGAGCTTCACGAGCAGGCAGGGGGTGGCGGCGTACGGGTACTGGAAGACGTAGTTGGTCTCCGCAGCGAGTGCGTCGAGACGAATCGGGCGGCCGTGCACGTCGACCAGACGCGTGCGCGCGTACGGCCGCGGCGCGGCCTGCGCCCACGCCTGCGGCCAGTCGGCGAGCGACGCTAGCGCGGCGGACCCGCTGAAGCCCGCGCAGCCGGAAAGAAAGCGCCTGCGCTCCATCGTCATCCCTCGACCAGCACGCGCACGTGCTCGGCGGCGCTGCGGCCGAGTGCGGACAGGGCATAGCCGCCTTCCAGCGAGGAGACGATACGCCGGTCGGCGTGACGCGCGGCGACCTTGACCAGCTCGTGCGTCACCCACGCGTAGTCGGCTTCGGTGAGCTTGAGGCCGGCGAGCGGATCCTCGCGATGGGCATCGAACCCCGCGGAGACGAGGATCATCTGCGGCTTGAACTTCTCGAGCGTGGGCAGCCACCGCTCGACCACGGCCGAACGGAAATCCTCGCTGCCGGCGCCTGCCTGCAGCGGGACGTTGACCATGTTCGGCGCCGGGTCTTCGAAGCCGCAGTACGGATACAGCGGATGCTGGAACGTTCCCACCATGAGCACGCGCGGATCGCCCTGGAAGATATCCTCGGTGCCGTTGCCGTGGTGGACGTCGAAGTCGACCACCGCTACCCGCGACAGCCCGTGCTCGGCCAGCGCGTGCGCGGCGCCGATCGCCACGCTGTTGAAAAGACAGAAGCCCATCGCGCGCCGCCGCTCGGCGTGATGCCCCGGCGGGCGCACCGCGCAGAACGCGGTGGCGCATTCGTTGCGCATGACGAGGTCCACGCCCATCACCACCGCGCCGGCCGCGTGGCGGGCCGCGGTCAGCGAGTGCGGGTTGAGCGCCGTGTCGGGATCGATGTAGTGCAGTCCCGCCTCCGGGCTCGCGGCCTCCACTTCGTCGATGAACGAGGCGGCATGCACGCGAGCGATCTGCTCGCGGGTCGCGGCCGGCGCCGTGTAATGCCGCAGATAGGGGTCGATCCCGGCCGCGATCATCCGGTCGCCCACGGCCATGAGCCGCTCCGGGCATTCCGGGTGGTACGGACCCATCTCGTGCAGCAGGAACGACGGATGGGTGATGAAGGCGACGGGCATGGTTTCGAGCAATGGGCGCAAAGTCGGAAATAGGGACGTACCCCATTTCCAACTTGTAATGGGGACGTACCCCATTTCCTGTAATGGGGACGTACCCCATTTCCGACTTTCCGCCAAGCGGAGTGTACCCCGCGCCCGCCGGGGGTGACGAGGCGCAAGCGACCCGCTAGAGTGCGTGGTCGGCTTCTTGCTTGCCCTTCGAGCCGCCCACCTTCCTTCGACCCGCCATGACGCTACGCTCCGCATCGCAGGCCGGCACGCCGACCGCCTCCCGTCTGAACCAAGTCCTGCTCCAGCTCGCCCGGATCGTGGTCGGCAAGGAAGACCCGCTGCGCCTCGCACTCGCCTGCCTGCTCGCCCGCGGGCACCTCCTGATCGAGGACATCCCGGGCGTGGGCAAGTCGACGCTGGCGCAGGCGCTGGCCGCTACCCTCGGGCTCAAGTACGCGCGCATCCAGTTCACGAGCGACCTCCTGCCCGCCGACGTGCTGGGCGTGTCGATCTACGACGAGCGCAACCAGGCGTTCCGCTTCCACGCCGGCCCGATCTTCAACTCGGTCGTGCTGGCCGACGAGATCAACCGCGCGCCGCCCAAGACCCAGAGCGCGCTGCTCGAAGCGATGGAGGAGCGCCAGGTGTCGATGGACGGCCAAACCCGCAAGCTGCCCGATCCGTTCTTCGTCATCGCGACTCAGAACCCGATCGAACAGATCGGCGCGTACCCGCTGCCCGAATCGCAGCTCGACCGCTTCCTGATGGCGATCGAGCTGGGCTACCCCGACCCGTCCGCCGAGCGTGACCTCCTTGCCGGCGGCGACCGGCGCAGCCGCATCGCGGAAATGCAGCCGCTCGCGGACCCGGCCACGCTGGCCGACTGGCAACGCGAGGCCGCCGACGTCCACGTCGCGTCCGCCCTCCTCGACTACGTGCAGGCCCTGCTCGCCGCCTCGCGCGGGCATGGCGGCAACGCCGACGCGGCAGCGCGCCGGGGCTTGAGTCCGCGCGCAGGCTTGATGCTGCTTGCCGCCGCGCGCGCCCACGCGATGATCGCGGGACGCCCGATGGTGCTGCCGGAAGACGTGCAGGCGGTGTTCCCGTGCGTGGCCGGCCACCGCCTCGCCGGGGGCACCCGCGCCGGCGCGGTGCAGGCGCAGACGATCCTGCGCGCCGTGCCGCTGCCGTAACCGCTCACCGCTGGCTTCATGTTCGCGTCGCCGCTTTCCGACGCATCCCGCCGGCCCTGGCTCGTCCGGCTGCGCCAGCGCGCATTCCGGCACGCGCCTTCGGATCACACGCCGGTGGTGCTACGCCACTCGCGCATCTATCTCCTGCCCACGCGCTGCGGCTGGGCAGTGATCGTGACGTTGATCACCATGCTGCTGGGCTCGCTCAACTATGGTCTTGCGCTCGGCGTCGCCGTGACGTTCCTGCTCTCGGGGCTCGTCGCCGCGGCGCAGTTGCACACGTTCCGCAATCTCGCGGGCATCGAGATCACCCCGTTGTCCGCCGGCGAGACGTTCGCCGGCGGCTCCATCGCGTTCACGCTCGCGCTGCACGCAGGATCGGCCGCGCGCACCGCGATCCGCGTCAGGAGCGCCGATGCGGAAGCCGGCGGCGATATCGCGGCCGGACAGGCGCTCACCGTGACGCTCGACGTCGCCGCGCCCAAGCGCGGCCGCGTGCCGCTCGGCCGCCTCACCTTGTCCACGGACTTTCCGTTCGGCCTGTGGCACGGCTGGGCGTATGTCCATTTTCCGCTGGCCGGCGTCGTGTTCCCAGCGGCCGAGATCGGCGCGCCGCCGCTGCCGCGCGGGCACGGCGGCGCCGACCCGCTCGCACAAGGCGCGAGCGACGATTCCGACCTCGCCGGATTGCGTGAATTCCAGCGCGGCGACCCGCCGCAGCGTGTGGCGTGGAAAGCGGTCGCCCGCGGCGCGGGCTGGTTTTCCAAGGAGTTCGACGGCGCGGGCGGCGGCGGCCCGGTCGCGATCGCCTGGGACGCCATGCCCGCGACGCTGCCGGTGGAAGCGAAGCTCTCGCGGATGACGGCCTGGGTCCTGGCCGCGGAGCGGGCGGCCCGCCCGTTCTCCGTGACCCTTCCCGGCACGCGCCTGCCGGCGGCGCAAGGACGCGATCACCGGCGTGCGGCGCTCACCGCTTTCGCGCACTTCACTCCATGAAGCGGCGTCAGCCGCGAGCGTGGGTGTCACCGTGACCTGGTTCGCGAGACGCACGCGCGCGACGCAGGCTTCGCCGCTCGACATCCTCACTCCGGCGCAAGCACGCTGGCTCGGCGCGCTCCTGATCGCGGTGCAACTGCCGCAGGCGCCGCACCTGCCCATCGCGATCGCGATCGCGGGCGCGATGCTGGTGGCGGTGCGCATCCTGCTCCTGCGGCGCGATCCGCTGCGTCCGCAGGCGCCTCCCGCGCGCATCCCGTCGTGGACGCTCGCGTTGTTCGCGGTCGCCGCCGCCATCGCGGTGCGCTACCTGTTCGGATACTTCGTGGGACGCGACCCGTCGGTCGCGTTCCTCTACATCCTGGTCGCGATCAAGTACCTCGAAACGCGCACCCGCCGCGACGGCGTGATCCTGGTGTGCCTCGCGTGCTTCCTCTCGATGACACCGTTCTTCTACAGCCAGACGATCTTCGCAGCACTCGCGGCCCTGCCCGCGGTGGTGCTGGTAGGCGTCGCGCTCGACGTACTGAACAGCGAAAGCGGCGTGCGCTCGCGGCTCTTCACGCCGCTGTCCGCCGTTCGCCGCAGCACGGTCATGATCGTGCAGGGCCTGCCGATCGCGGTGCTGCTGTTCGTGCTCTTTCCGCGGCTCGCCACGCCGCTGTGGGGGCTGCCGACCGACTACTCGGCGAAAAGCGGACTTTCCGATTCCATGTCACCGGGCGACATCAGCGAGTTGTCGCTGTCCGACGATGTCGCCTTCCGGGTCGAGTTCGAAGGCGGGCCGCCGCCCGCGCGCGAGCGCTACTGGCGCGGCCCCGTGTTCTCGCGGTTCGACGGGCGCACCTGGTCGCCGGTGCCGTCGGGATTCGCCGACCCGAACGCCGACGGCG
>JADLEZ010000371.1 GCA_020845855.1 Burkholderiales bacterium | reverse complement strand
GGATTTCGCGTTCATTCTCGACCCCCTGCCGGCGCTCGCGGCCTACAAGGACTCGAGTGTCGCCATGATGCGCGAGCTCGCGCGCCGCGGACACCGGCTGTTCGCGATGGAGCAGGGGGAGCTTCTATGGGACGCGGGTCGCACCTGCGGCCGTACCCGCCAGCTCGAGCTTCGCCCCGACGACCACGACTGGTTTCGCACGGGCGAAGCGTCGTTGCACCCGTTGCGCGAGTTCGCGTCGGTGGTGATGCGCAAGGACCCGCCGTTCGACATGGAGTACGTGTACTCGACGTACCTCCTCGAATGCGCCGAGCGCGAAGGCGCCACGGTATGGAACCGGCCGCGGGCGATCCGCGACTGCAACGAAAAGCTCGCGATCGCGCGGTTCGAGCGGTTCATCGCGCCCACGCTGGTCACCCGCGACCCCGACGTCATCGGTGCGTTCATCGACAGCCAGAAAGACGTCGTCGTCAAGCCGCTCGACGGCATGGGCGGCACGTCCGTCTTCCGCGTGCGCGAGGACGACCCCAATCGCAACGTGATCGTCGAGACGGTTTCGCAACACGGACGCACCATGGTGATGGTGCAGCGCTACTTGCCCGAGATCGTCGACGGCGACAAGCGCATCCTCGTCATCGGCGGTCAAGTCGTGCCCTACTGCCTCGCGCGCATTCCCAAGCCCGGCGAAACGCGCGGCAACCTCGCGGCCGGCGGCCGGGGCGTGGCGCAGCCCTTGAGCCCGCGCGACCGCGAGATCGCGGAAGCGCTCGCGCCCGCCCTGTGGGCGGAGGGCCTGCTGGTGGTCGGCCTCGACGTCATCGGCTCGTGCTTGACCGAAGTCAACGTGACCTCGCCCACCTGCTTCGTCGAAATAACCCAGCAGACCGGCTTCGACGTCCCA
The DNA here is from genome assembly GCA_020845855.1 of Burkholderiales bacterium. Classification (GTDB taxonomy): domain Bacteria; phylum Pseudomonadota; class Gammaproteobacteria; order Burkholderiales; family Casimicrobiaceae; genus VBCG01. The sequence continues at coordinate 1,885 of JADLEZ010000371.1, read as the reverse complement.
GGTCTCTTCGCCGACGCGCTGGAGCGGGCGGCCGTGGGACAATAGCGCCGCTTTAAGGCCTCATTAAGTTGCCCGGGCTATAAGAGGTGCCTTGATCCTTGCTGGACCCTGCCATGAGACCTGCCTCGAGGTTCCTGCTTGCCGCCTGGTTCGCCGCCGCGAGCGCCTTCGCCGCCCCGGCCGGCAAGGGCCCGGCCATCCCCGACGACCCGGCGCCTTCGCCCAAGGCTCCGGCTGCGGCTCCGGCCGGCGACGGCGCCTGGTCGCACGCCTTCGCGGCGTACGGCGAGCCCAAATATCCGCGCGGCTTTGCCGCCTTCGACTACGTCAACCCCGACGCGCCCAAGGGCGGCGTGCTGCACATCCAGAACCCGGACCGGCGCACGAGCTTCGACAAGTACAACCCGTTCACCATCAAGGGCCAGTCACCCGCGGGCCTCACCACCCTCATGTTCGAGTCGCTCGCCATCCGCTCCGGCGACGAGCCGGCGACCATGTACGGCGCGCTCGCCGAGGAAATGCTGATCCCGCCGGATCGCTCGTCGATCACCTTTCGCCTCAATCCCAAGGCGCGCTTCTACAACGGCGACCCGGTGCTCGCGGCGGACGTGAAGTACTCCTTCGACATGCTCACGAGCAAGTACGCGGCGCCCGGCGTGCGCACGCAGCTCGAAGGCATCAGCGGCGTGACCGTACTCGATGACCGCACCATCCGCTTCGATTTGAAGGACCGCACGCCGGACACGATCTTCAACGCCGGCGGCCTGCCGGTCTTCTCGCACAAGTGGGGATTGAAGCCCGACGGGACGCACAAGCAGTTCGACCAGATCATCGAGGAATACCCGATCACCTCGGGCCCCTACACCATCGGGGCGCAGGACAACGGGCGGCGCATCGACTTCGTGCTCGACAAGAACTACTGGGCGCGCGACCTGGGCTTTTCCAAGGGCCAGTACAACTTCGACAAGGTCGTCTATCGCTACTACCTCGACAACGCGGTGGCGATGGAGGCGTTCAAGGCCGGCGAGTTCGACTTCTACATGGAGTACTCGGCGCGGCGCTGGGCGCGCCTGCACCAGGGTGCGAAATGGGACGACGGGCGCATCATCAAAGAGGTCTTCGACAACGGCTTCGGATCGGGCTTTCAATCGTACGTCTTCAACACGCGGCGGCCGGCGCTGTCGGACATTCGCGTGCGCAAGGCCATCAACCTCGCCTACGACTTCGAGACGGTCAACGTCTACCGCCAGTACAAGCACACCAACAGCATGTTCGCCAACTCCGAGTTCGCCGCCACCGGCATGCCGAGTCCCGGCGAGCTCGCGCTCCTCGAGCCCTTCCGCAAGGAGCTGCCGCCGGAGGTGTTCGGCCCGGCATGGATCCCGCGCAAGCTGGATGCCTCGCCCAACGCGTTGCGCGACCAGCTCAAGGAGGCGCGCAAGCTCCTCGACGAGGCGGGCTGGAAACTGGGACCCGACGGTTACCTGCGCAATGCCAAGGGCGAGCTCCTGCAGGTCGAGCTGCTCGACACGGGCGATCCGCCCGGGCGCGCGGAAGCGATGCTCGAGCGCAACTTGAAAATCCTGGGCATCAAGTTCACGGTCCGCATGGTCGACTTCGCGATTTTCCGCAAGCGCCTCGAAACGTTCGACTTCGACATCGCGATGATCAAGATCCCGGACTTCACCGTGCCGGACGTGACCGGGCTCAAGGACCAGTACAGCAGCAGCACGGCCAAGGTCGAGGGCTCCGGCAACTTGCGCGGCGTGCAAAGCAAGGCGATCGACTACATCCTGGCGAAGATGGAGCAGGCGAAGACGATGAAGGAGCTCGAGGACGCGACGCGCGCGCTCGACCGCATCGTGATCTACTCCTGGTACCAGAT
>JADLEZ010000370.1 GCA_020845855.1 Burkholderiales bacterium | reverse complement strand
TGATCCCGGGCACGCACCGCGAACCGGTGCGCCACGAGGACACGTTCGCCGCCGACAACTTGCTGTCGCGTGGCCAGGAGATCGCGGTCGAGGTCGACCTGCGGCTCGCCGTGGACATCGTCCTGCAGCCGGGCCAGATGTCGCTGCACCACGTGCTGATCTTTCACGGGTCGGAACCTAACCGTGCGGACTTGCCGCGGATCGGCTACGCGATCCGCTATGTCCCCACGCGAGTCGCCAAGAAGGCCGGGCTGCGGGAGACCGCGACCCTGGTGCGCGGGGTCGACCGCTACCATCACTTCGATCACGAGCCGCTGCCGGCCGCCGAGCTGCATCCGGACGCCGTGGCCTACCACGGCGAGGTGATCGACCGGCAGCTTCGCAACCTCTACGCCGGCGCGCAGGGCAAAGGCCGCCTGGATCCGTCGGACTGAACACAAAACGCCTGAAACGGCATGGCCATTCCACGAGGAGGAAGAACATGAAGATCGGTAAGCTCGCGCTTGTCTTCGTTGCAGGCATCGGTTTCGCCCTCGCCGCCAGTGCGCAGGAGGTGCGCATCCGCTTCGCTCATTCGCTGTCCCCCACCGAGCCGGCGCACCTTGCCGCCGAGTACTTCGCCAAGAACGTCGCCCAGCGCACCGGCGGTCGCGTCCAGATCCAGGTGTTTCCCGGCGAGCAACTGGGGCCGGGCAAGGAAGTGAACGAGATGATCCGCCAGGGCGCCAACGTGATGAACATCACCGACCCGGGCTACATGTCGGACTTCGTCCCCGACGTCGGCGTGCTGAACGGCCCCTACCTGATCAGCGATCCGAAAGAGTACGCGAAGCTGCTCGCCTCCGACTGGTTCAAAGGGGTCGAGAAGAAGCTCGAAGCCGCGGGCTTCAAGCTGATCATGGCCAACGGCTTTTTCGGCCAGCGCCACCTGATTTCCGACAAGGCGGTGCGCAAGCCCGAGGATATGGCCGGCATGACGGTGCGGGTGCCGCCGAACACCATGTGGGTCGAAACCTTCAAGGCGATGGGTGCGCGGCCGACGACGGTGCAGTGGTCCGAGGTCTACAACGCATTGCAGCAGAATGTGGTGGCCGGCGCCGAGGCGCCGCTCGGCTCGCTGTGGGGATCGAAGCTGCACGAGACGCGCAAGACAATCTCGATGACCGGGCACTTCACGGCCTTCGTCATGTGGCCGATCAACATCAACTACTTCAACAAGCTGCCGGCGGACGTCCAGAAGGTCCTGCTCGAGGAAGGCAAGAAGGCCGGGGACGAGATGACCCGGCTGACGCTCGAGTCGCAGAACGACTACGTCGCCAAGTTCAAGGCTGCGGGCGTCACCTTCGTCACCGACGTCGACCGAGCCGCCTTCCAGAAGGCGACCGCCCCGGTCTACACCGCGTTCCCGAAGTGGACGCCCGGGCTGCACGAAACGGTTCTCGGCGCGCTGCGCAAGTGAGCGGGTCGCCGCCGCCGGTGGTCGGCGGCGGGGATTCCTGACCTCGAGCTCGCTCGTGCCTCAAGACGCTCCACCGGCTGCCCGCAAGGGCGGCGCGTCGATGCTTTCGCGCCTGGTCGATCAGTTCGAGGAGATCGTCGCCTCCCTGGCGCTCGTGGTGGTGATCGCCGCGGTGAGCTGGGGAGTGATCACCCGCTACATCACCGCGCAGCCTGCCGCCTGGGCGAGCGAGGTGGCGACCCTGGGCTTCGCCTGGGTCGTGTTCTTCGGCGCCTCGGCGTGCATCAAGTACCATCTGCACCCGAACATCGACCTGCTGCCGGTACGCCTGCCCGCGCCGGCGCAACGCGTCCTGCGCTGGTTCAATCACGCGCTGCTGCTCGCGTTTTTCGGCTTCATGGTGTGGTTCGGCACGCGCTTTGCGATCGACGCCGTCGACAGCCCCACCGCTGTGCTGCGGCTGCCGCTCGCGTGGTTGTACGGCGCGGTAGCCCTGTGCTTCGCGCTGATGGCCATTCGCTACCTGCAGGTGTTGCGCGGCCGGACCTGGACCTTGGACGCCGCTCGGGAAACCTATGTGGGCTGACTGGATTCCGGGCATCCTGATGCTGCTGCTTTTCGCGTTGGGGACGCCGATCGCGTTCGCCATCGCGATCAGCGCGCTGTCCTTCTTCCTGATCGACGGCGAGGTGCCGTACAACGTCTTCTTCCAGAAGATGGTGACGGCCACCGACTCGTATCCGCTGCTGGCGATTCCCTTTTTCGTGCTGGCCGGCGCCATCATGAACAAGGCCGGCATTACCCGCCGCCTGCTGGCATTCGCCGACGCGCTGGTCGGCCACATGACGGGCGCACTGGCGCAGATGTGCACCGTGCTCGCCACACTGCTGGGCGGGCTCACCGCGTCCTCGAGCGCCGATGCCGCGATGCTGGCGAAAGTAATCGGGCCGGAAATGACGAAGTCCGGCTACAGCCCGGCGTTCGCGGCCGTCATCACCTCGTGCTCGGCCATCATCACCTCGCTCATTCCGCCCTCGATCGGCCTCATCATCTACGGCTACATCGCGGACGTGTCGGTCGGGCGTCTGTTCATCGGCGGGGTCTTGCCCGGCCTGATGCTCGCCGCATCGCTGATGGTCGTGACCTACATCCTGTCGAAGCGGCGCGGCTATCTGCCGGTGCGCGAGCGCTTCGCCGGACGCGCGCGGCTCGGGCACACGTTCGTGGAGGCGCTATGGGCGATGTCCATTCCGGTCTTCATCATCGTCGGCATTCGCTACGGCATCTTCACACCCACCGAAGCCGGCGCCATCACGGTGCTGTACACGATCCTGGTCGGCAAGTTCGCCTATCGCAGCCTCCGGCTGCGCGACCTGCCGCTCGTCCTGAAGGAGACCGCGCTCGATACGGCGTCGGTCATGATCATGATCTGCGCGGCGTCGGCATTCGGCTTCTATCTCGCCTGGGAGCGCATACCCCCGCAGATGGCCGCCTGGCTGGTCTCGCTCACGCGCGATCCGACCGCGCTGCTGCTTCTGATCAACGTGGCGCTGATCGTGCTCGGCACCGCGGTCGAGGGGACCTCGGCGCTGATCATCCTCACCCCGATCCTGGTGCCGATCCTCGCCAAGCTGGGCGTGGACCCGGTGCACTTCGGCATCGTCCTGGTCACCAATCTCACCATCGCCGGGATCACCCCGCCGGTCGGGCAGATGATGTTCATCAGCTCGCAGGTGCTCCGCGTTCCGATGGACGACTATACCGTCGAGGTGTTGCCGTTTCTCGGCTCGATGCTGGTGGTGCTGCTGCTGTTGACGCTGTTCCCGCAAGTTTCGCTGGTGCTGCCGAATCTGGTGTACGGCAAAGGGTAGGGCGCGGTTCCCCGCCGGCCCGACGCCCGACTGCAACGAGGAGCGCATGAGCAAGATCACCCGAGTCGAAGTGCATGAATTCGACTTCGAGGCCAAGAACCTCGCTCGCGACGGCATCGCGCAAACCGTGACTTTCAGCCGCGGCTCGCGGATCCGCATCGCCAAGTACGCGGTGGTGATCCTGACCGCGGATGGCGGGCGCGGCGAGTACGTGACCCACTGGGTCGGCATGAAAGCGGCGCTCGCCCAATCCCTGATGCTCGCGCCGCGCCTTGTCGGCAAGGACGCGCGCGAGCGGATCGGCATCTACGAGGACCTCAAGCGCGACATCCGCCAGTTCGACCACATGGGCCACGGACCGCTCGACATCGCGCTCTGGGATTGGGCGGGAAAGCGATACGGCGCCTCCCTGTCCGAATTGCTCGGAGGCTACCGCAAGCGGCTGCCCGCCTACGCCAGCACGTACCACGCCGATCGTGCCGGTGGACTGTCCTCCAAGGAAGCGTTCGTCGACTTCGCGAGTCAATGCCATGAGATCGGCTACCGCGCATTCAAGATCCACGGCTGGAATGACGGCGATGCCCGCGAGGAAGCGGAGAACGTGACGCACATGGCCAAGGAGATGGGTGGCCGGATGACGCTGATGCTCGACCCGGCGTGCGAGCTGCGCACCTTCGCCGACGCCCTTTACGTGGGCCGCGCCTGCGACGAAGGAAGCTACTTCTGGTACGAAGACCCTTTCCGCGACAGCGGGGTGTCGGCGTTCGCTCATCGCAAGCTGCGGGAGATGCTGAAGACCCCGTTGCTCATCACGGAGCACGTCCGCGGCGTGGAGCCGAAGGCCGATTTCGTGATCGCCGGCGGCACGGACTTCCTGCGCGTCGATCCCGAGTACGACATGGGAATCACCGGCGCACTCAAGATCGCTCACTTCGCCGAAGCGCTCGGCCTCGACGTCGAGATCCACGGCTGCGGCCCGGCGCACCGCCACCTCATGTCGGCGCTGCGCAATTCCAACTACTACGAGGTCGCGCTGCTGGGGCCCGATTGTCCGAATGCCGTACCGCCGGTGTACGCGTGCGGCTACAGCGACCAGATCGACTGCGTCGACGCGACGGGTACCGTCGCCGTGCCGACGGGCCCAGGGCTGGGGGTGACCTACGACTGGGACTACATCGCGCGCCACCGCCTGGGGTTGCATGTCTTCGAATGAGCGCCGCAGGGCCGCCCAGTCCGCCGCACGGCCGCCCGAAGGCGGGCTGGCAGTTTCCATCCGGCGCTCGCCCCCATGGGGGGAGGCGGCGCGTAGCGCCGCTTCGGGGGAACGTGCACGCCGGATGAACGCGATCGACGCGCCGTCGAGCTGGACACGCCCGTTCGCGGAGCTCGCCGGCAGGCGCGTTCTGATCACCGGGGCCAGCCGTGGCATCGGCGCCGCGGTCGCCGCCGCGTTCGCGGAGTGCGGCGCGGCGGTGGCGATTCACTATGGCTCCGCGCGCGGTACGGCGGATGCGCTGGTGCAGCGCCTGCGCGCGGGCGGCGCGACCGCGCTCGCGGTGCCGGCCGATCTCCTGCAGCCGCTGGCGGGCCGCGCCCTGGTGGAGCGGGCCGCGGCGGAGTTGGGCGGGCTCGACGTGCTGGTCACCAATGCCGGCGGGCCGCTTCTGCGTGTTCCTTTCGACGAGCTGGTCGACCGGGACTACCACGCGATCATGCAGCTCAACCTGCATGCGGTCGCCGATGCGATCCGCGCGGCCATTCCCCTCCTCGGGGTCGCCCGCCGCGGCGCTATCGTCAACACGACCTCGTCTGCCGCGCGAAGCGGCGGCGGACGCGGAGTGGGTGCCTACGCGGCCGCCAAGGCTGGCGTCGAGGCGCTGTCGCGCAGCCTGGCGAAGGAGCTCGCTCCCGCTGGAATTCGCGTGAACTGCGTCGCCCCCGGGTACATCGATACCGAAATTCACGAGGGCTTCAGCAGCGCCGAGGACCGCGCGAACTACATCGCCGCCACACCGCTCGCCCGGGGCGCGCAGCCCGAGGAATGCGTCGGCGCCTATCTCTTTCTCGCCACCCAACGCCTGAGCAGCTTTATCACCGGCCAGACCCTTTCGGTGAACGGCGGCCTGGTCATGCCATGAGGAGCCTCGAATGACACCCAAGCAACGAACCATGACCGCGCTCTCGCGCGGACAACCCGACCAGGTGCCGTGGGTAGAAGGGCACGTCGACGAGCTGCTCCAGATCCGGCTGATGGACGGGCGCACCGACTACGGCCCGGACGAGCTGTGCCGCAGGATGGGGTTGGACGGGTTCGGCTGGCACGTGCCGAGCGGCGGCAGGGGCGCCCACACCCATGGCCTGCAGTCCGCGAAGTCGATGAAGGAGTCCTACTACTCACCCGACCGCATCACGTTCGATTTCATGCCCCCGTGGATCGCCGAAATGGGCGTCGGCCCCGACGGCCGCAGCTTCGTCAAGAAAGGCCTGCTTACCGACCGCGCCGCGTTGAAGCTGTTCGACGAGTTCCTGCCCGACGCGGATCACCCGGCGCGCTACGAGGCGGTGGCGGAATGGATCGAGAAGTATCGCGGAGACTTCGCCGTGTTCGGCCGCATCCGCCTCGGTACCGCCAGCACCATCGAGAGCATCGGCCTCGAGCAGTTCTCCTACATGATGTACGACGAGCCCGACCTCGTGAAGGAAATCCACCGGCGGTACTCGGAGTGGACGGTGCGGGTGCTCGAGCACATCAACAAGCTCGACTTCGATTTCTACTGGGTCTCCGACGACGTCGCCGACACCAAGAGCTCGTGGGTCGACACCGCCATGTACGAGGAATTTCTCCAGCCCTCCCAGCGCATGGTGGCCGAGCACATCGGCAAGCCCTGGGTTTATCACAGCGACGGCAACCTGTTTCCGATCCTCGACAGCATCGTCAAGCTGGGCATGAACGCGATCCATCCCGTCCAGCCCTCGGCGATGGACATCAACCAGTTGAAGGCGCAGTTCGGCGCGCGGGTGTGCATCGTCGGCAACATCGACCTCGACTACACGCTGACGCGCGGCACGCCGGAGGAGGTCGATCGCGAGGTGAAGGAGCGCATCGAGAACGTCGGCAAGGGCGGCGGCTACATCATCAGCAGCTCCAACAGCCTGACCGACTACTGCAAGACCGAGAATGTGCTGGCCATGGCCGACGCCGTGCGCAAGTACGCGTCGTATCGATGAACCGCCATCGCGTGCAGTGCGGAGGGTAGTCCAATGAGTCAGGATGGGGCGTTGCTGGAACAATATCGCCGCGACGGCGTGATCGTCGTCGAGGGCCTCCTGGACGAGGCGGCCCGCGGGCGCATGAAAGAGGTCCTCGCGGCGCTCGTCGAGGGCGCCCGGGCCGTGTCGTCGCACGATGAGCTCTACGATCTCGAGCCCGGCCATGGGCCCGCGGAACCGCGCGTGCGGCGCATCAAGAAGCCGCACGCCGTCCACACCGTGTTCGCCGAGTTCATCCGCTCGCCGCGGATGCTGGACATCCTGTCCGCGCTGCTCGGGCCGAGCGGGGTGCGCCTCCACGGCTCGAAGCTCAATCTGAAGGCGCCGGAGTTTGGGTCTCCCGTCGAATGGCATCAGGACTGGGCGTTCTATCCGCATACGAACGACGACGTGCTCGCCGTGGGGGTACTGCTGGACGACGCGACGACAGAGAACGGGCCGCTGCTGGTGCTGCCCGGCTCTCATCGCGGCCCGACCTACGATCATCACGGCGCCGACGGGCGCTTCTGCGGGGCCATGGATCCGTTGCGCGACGGCCTCGACTTCAAAGCCGCGATACCGCTCATCGCTCCCGCGGGCTCCTGCTCTTTCCATCATGTCCGCGCCGTGCACGGCTCCGCGCAGAACCGCTCGCGCCAGTCGCGCAATCTGCTCCTCTACGAGATCGCCGCGGCGGACGCCTTTCCGTTGCTCGGCATACCCGATTGGGACGACTTCAACGAGCGCCTGCTGGTCGGCTCCCCCACGGTCGTGCCGCGCATCGCCGACTGCCCCATCCGCATGCCCTTGCCGCCGGCTCGCAATCAAGGGTCCATCTACGAGAACCAGACGGCGCTCCAAAGCCGCTTTTTCGAACAGCACGCCGCCGCGGCGCGTGCTCCCGCCACCGACGCATGAACCGAGGAGATCCTCATGAAGTTGCCCACCCGGTTGTCCCTCGTCGCGACGCTATTCGCCGTCGCGCTCCCCGTGCACGCGCAGACGACGCTTACGCTCGGCGGCTCCGACGCGCTCGGCTCCATCCTCGATCGCCAGAACCTGCGCTTCACGGCATGCGTGAACGACAAGGCCGGCGGCAAGGTGCGCGTCAACTTCATCCAGGGCGAGCAGCTTGGCAACGACGTCCAGGTCATCGAGCAGATGATGCAGGGCTCGGTCCAGCTGTATGGCGACGTTCTCGACTGGTACGCGAACTGGGTCAAGGACTACGCGATCCTGGCCTGGGGCTTCACGTTCCGCGATGCCGACCACATGCAGAAGTTCCTCGATAGTGCGACGTACCAGGCGATGGCCGAGCGGCTGCGCAAGGAGCAGGGCTTGCGCATTCTCGCCGCGGCGCCGACGCAGCCGCGCATACTGTTCTCGAAAAAGCCGGTCGGCTCGCTCACTGACCTCGCGGGACTCAAGATGCGGGTGCCCGAGATCAAGACGTACCTCACGCTGTGGGAGACGCTGGGGACCCGTCCTTCACGCCTTGCCTGGGGCGAGATCTATCTCGGGTTGAAGACCGGCGTGGTCGAGGCCGCCGAAGGGCCGATCTCGTCGGCCTATTCGGCGAAGTTCCACGAAGCGGCGACCAACGTGATCCGCACCGATCACCTCATGTCCTCCGCCCACATCACGATGAACGACAAGGCCTTCGCGGCCTTGCCGGCGGACGTGCAGAAGCTCCTGATCGACTGCGCCTCGGACGCGGTGCAGAACACGCGCCGGTCCGCCCAGCAGGAGACGGAGGAGGTGGTGCGCAAGATGGCCGCCGAAGGCGCGAAGGTCACGTCGATAGACAAGGCGCCGATCCAGCAGCGCGCCCGCGAGGGTGTCGCGAAGATGGAGAAGGACGGCGCCTGGACGCCGGGGCTCTGGGAGCAGATCCAGAAGCTGTAGGCACGCGGTGATGGATGCATACAAGCGCCTGCTCGACCGCATCGGCGCGGTCGAGCAGGCACTGGGTGTCGCCCTGATCTTCCTGATCGTGGTGGCGATCACCGTCCAGGTGTTCACGCGCTATGCGCTGGGCCGTCCGATCGCGTGGGTGGAGGAATCCGCCACCTACGCGTTCATCTGGATGGTGTTCGTCGGCGCAAGCTTCGGGCTGAAGCGTGGCCGGCATATCTTCATCGCGACGTTCGGCAGCAGGCTTTCGCCACGAGGCGGGGCCGCACTTCGCGCGCTGATCTGGCTGCTCGTGCTGGCGATGCTGGTCGTGCTCATCTACAACGGCGCGAAGGTGATCGGCATCGAAGGCCGCTCGCACACGATCTCGCTACCGATCGAGCTGCCGCGGAGCTGGTTCTATTCCGTGCCGCTCACCGTCTCGGCGGTCTCGATGGTGCTGACCACGATCCATCTCGTGCTCCAGGAGCTCGCGGCATTGCGCACACCACGCGCCGCTACCCTCGACCCGGCGCCGTACCCATGACGCTCCTCATCCTGTTCACGCTGTTTGCCGTCCTGGTCGCGATCGAGGTGCCGGTGGCCTTTGCGATGGGCCTCGCTTCGATCGTGACGATCGCGACGACGCAGCCCGTTCCGTTGTCGATCGTCGTGCAGAGGATAGGCACCGGGCTCGACAGCTTCGTCCTCATCGCCATCCCGCTGTTCGTGCTTGCCGGTCACTTGCTGAACCGGGCCGGCATTGCCGATCGCATCTTCGCGTTCGCCGCCGCGCTCGTCGGCCACATCCGGGGCGGCCTCGCGCACGTGAACGTACTCGCGAGCATGATCTTCGCGGGAATGAGCGGTGTTGCCCAGGCCGATGCGGCGGGCCTGGGCGTGGTCGAGGTCAACGCCATGCGCAAGGAGGGGTTCGACCCTGCATTCGCGGCAGCGGTGAGCGCGGCCTCGGCGATCATCGGGCCCATCATCCCCCCGTCGGTGATCATGGTCGTGTATGCAGTCATGGTGCAGGCGTCGGTCGCCGAATTGTTTCTCGCCGGCATCCTGCCCGGGATCCTCATGGGAACGGCGCTCATGGTGATGATCTATTGGATGGTGCGCACCGGGCGCGTGACCGCGCCGCCGACGCAACCGATGTCGTTGCCGCGGCTCGGCCGCACCTTTGTGCGCGCGTTGCCGGCGCTCGCCGCGCCCATCCTGCTGACCGCGGGATTGCTCGCCGGTGTGGCCACGCCCACGGAGCTCGGCGCGCTGACCGTGGTCTATGCGGTCCTGCTCGGCTTCTGGCAGCGCGAGCTGAATTGGCGCGACTTGGTGGAGGCAGCGCGCGAGACGTTCGTCACCTGCGGCGTGCTCGTCTTCATCATCGCCTGCGCGGTGCCGTTCGGCTGGATCGTGGCCACCTCCCAGGCGCCCATGAAGCTTGCCGGGTTCCTGATGTCTATCTCGGACAACAAGGTCGTCATCCTCGCGTTCATCAACGTCGCGCTGCTCGTGATCGGCTGCTTCATGGAGACGACCGCGATTCTGCTGATCGCCACGCCGACGCTCTTTCCGACCATCGTGGCGCTCGGCATCGATCCCGTGCATTTCGGCATCATCATCGTCGTCAACCTGCTGATCGGCACGCTCACGCCGCCGTTCGGGGTGATCCTCTTCATCATGATGGACATCGCGAAGATCAGCCTTGCGCAGATCGTGCGCGCGGTGATTCCGCTTTACGCGCCGCTGTTCTTCACGCTGATCGTGATCACCTACTGGGCAGACTTCGTGCTGGCGGTTCCCCGACTGTTCGGTAAGCCCGGCTGATCGTTCCGTAGGCCTGCAAGCGCCGCCCGCCCGATCCGCGCTTTCTTGATCCAGGTCAAGTCCGCGCCGCCCGCGGCGGCGACCAGGATAGGTATATTGGCGCGTTGCCCGGGACGGCACGTTCTTTCGATTCGGTATCCGGCGTTCAAAGACGCAAGACAAGAGCGAGGGAATGGAATACACGCAGAAAGCGCGCGTGCTCGCGGCCCTCCGCGGCGAGCTGGTGGATCGGCTGCCCTACGTGCCGCGCCTCGACCTGTGGTACCTCGCGAACTCCACCGCCGGCACCTTGCCCAGCCAATATGCGGGGGCGGCGATGAACGAGATCGCCCGCGCCGAAGGCTGGGCCTTTCACCATCGCTTTTGCGACAACCAGCTCGACCCCGCGCTGCGTCCGCTTTATCTGCATCGCGGCATCAACGTGTTCTACAGCCGCGACACCGTATTCGACGTCATCCTGCCGCGTGACGTCGAGGTGCAGGTGCATCGCGACGGCGCCCGCACCCGGGTCGCGTACCACACGCCGCTGGGCACGGTGAGCACGATCACGCATTACGACGCCGATTCGCAGCGGCACGGCATCACCAGCCCGGCGGTCGTGGAGCATCTCATCAAGAGCCCGCGCGACTATGCGCCCGCAGGCTACCTGTTCGAGCACATGGACGTGGCCCCCAACTTCGCGCGGTTTGCGAGCTGGGCCGACGCCATGGGCGATGACGGCCTCGCGATATGCGTCGGATGCTACGTCGCTTCGCCATTTCACTGGATCCAGCACGACCTCGTCGACGCGACCCTGTTCTTCCTCCATTACACCGATCACCGCGCCGAGATGGACGCGCTCGCCGAGCGCATCGCGCCGCTGCAGGAGAAGATGCTGCGGATCCTGTGCGACTCGCCGGCCGAAGTGGTCTGGTGGGGGGCGAACTTCGACGACATGATCACCTTCCCGCCGTATTTCGCCCAGCACATCCAGCCCTGGTTGCGCAAGGTGGCGGACCGGCTCCGGGCGGCCGGCAAGCTCATGCTTAGCCACACCGACGGCGAGAATCGGGGACTGATGGATCTCATCCGCGATTCGGGCATCGATATCGCGGAGTCGATCTGTCCCGCGCCGATGACCCAGGTGAGCCTTGCCGAGTATTACCGGCATTGGGGAGACCGTCTGACGCTCTATGGCGGCATCCCGTCGACGGTGCTGATGCCGGGCACGGCCGAGGCCGATTTCGAGGCCTACATGGACGAGCTTTTCCGCGCGGTCGCGCCGGGACGGCGCATGGTGATCGGCGTCGCCGACGAAGTGCCGCCCTCCGCGGTTTTCTCGCGTCTGCAGCGTATCGGCGAGCGCGTCGAGCGCGAGGGCCGGCTACCCTTGCAGGCGGGCGCCTTCCGTCCGGCGCCGAGTCCGCAGGCGCCCTCGGAAGCGGCAGCCGAGCCGGGCGTGGGTGCGCCAGACAGCACCTACGAGGCCGTGCGCGGTGACGTATTCAAGGGCAGGCATCGCGACATCGAGCGCCATGTGCGGGAGTTGCTCGACCGCGGAGTTTCCCCGGCGAGCATCCTCGAGCACGGCCTCATCGACGCCATCACCATCGTCGGCGATCGCATGGCCGAGGGGACGGCGTTCATCCCGGAGGTGCTGCTCGCGGCGCGGGCCATGACCGTCGCGGTCGGCGTGCTGGCGCCACATCTCGCGGCAAGCGGCGAGCAGCAGCGCGGGAGGGTGCTGATCGGAACCGTCACCGGCGACATGCACGACATCGGCAAGAACCTCGTCGTGACGATGCTGCGCGGCGTGGGCTTCGAGGTGCGCGATCTCGGCGTCAACGTGGCGCGGCAAACGTTCTATGAGCAAATGCAGGAGTTCGAGCCGCATGTGCTGGCGCTGTCGTCGCTGCTCACGACGACCATGATGGAAATGCCCGCCATCGTCGTCGGAATGAACGAGCGGCGCCTGCGCGGGCAGTGCAAGATCATCGTCGGCGGCGCGCCGGTCAGCGAGCAGTTCGCGCTGCAGATCGGCGCCGACGGTTACGCGCCGAACGCGGTCGAAGCCGTGCGCCTGGTGAAGCGGCTCGTGCAGGCCGTACCCACACTGGCGGGGTGATGTCCGCAGGCTTGGGACCGTATAAGCCTACGAGGAAATCTGCGTGAAGATCACGGCGCTCGAGACCCTGAGACTCGGCGAGTATCCCAATCTCATCTGGGTGCTCGTGCACACCGACGAGGGGCTCGTCGGCCTGGGCGAGACCTTCTTCGGCTCGCAAGCGGTCGAGGCCTATCTGCACGAGTCCGCGGCGCCGTATCTCCTCGGCAAGGATCCGCTTCGCATCGACCGGCACTCGCGCGACATGGTGGGTTATGTCGGCTTTCGCGGCACCGGTGTGGAGACGCGCGGAAATTCCGCGGTCGACATCGCGCTTTGGGACCTCCTGGGCCAGGCGAGCGGCCAGCCGATCTACCAGCTCCTGGGCGGTCTCACCCGCGACAAGGTCCGCATCTACAACACCTGTGCCGGATACCGCTACATCCGGGAGCGCCCGGTGCAGAAAGTCGACAACTGGGGGTTGCCCGCGGCCGGGACCGAAGCGGGTCCTTACGAGGATCTGGACGCGTTTCTGAACCGCGCCGACGAGCTCGCCGCGAGCCTGGTCGAGGAAGGCTACACGGGCATGAAGATCTGGCCTTTCGATGCCTACGCGCACGCATCGGATGGCATGTACATCTCGCCCGCCGACCTGGATCGCGCCCTCGAGCCGTTTCGCAAGATCCGCCGCGCCGTCGGCGACAGGATCGACATCATGGTGGAGTTCCACTCCCTGTGGAACCTCACCGCCGCGAACCACATCGCCCATGCCCTCGAGGAGTTCGAGCCCTTCTGGTACGAGGATCCGGTGCGCGTGGACGGGCTCACTGCCCTCGCGGAATTCGCGCGCCGCACGCGCGTCCCGGTGTGCTCGAGCGAGCTTCTGGCGAGCCGCTGGGGCTTTCGCGATCTGCTTGCGCAAGTTCCGGTCGG